>JBAREU010000446.1:0-5465 GCA_049796515.1 Solirubrobacterales bacterium | reverse complement strand
CTCTGGGAGCGGACAGGGAGGAGCTGCTCGCTGCGCTGGAGGCTCTCGCCGACCGACCGTCGGGAGTCCCCTCTCAGGCCGCGTTCGCGGGAGTTCCTGGGAGGGGACTCCCGCTGCTCGGTCGGCGAGAGCCGCAAGCGCCGCGAGCAGCTCATCTCTGTCTGCTCCAAGCGCGACGGCACGATGCTCGAAGGCGCTCCTCGTCGTCGCGAGCGAGAAGGCGACGTCGATTGGATCGAGGTCTGGGTTCTCGGTGAGATGGGTGAGGAGGCGCTCTGCGGCTTGGGCGAGTGCGGGCTCGGCTTTGGCCGAGAGGGCGAGGGGGATCTGATCGGGGAGGGGCTGCGCGGGAACCTCTCCCCCCTCGCCGTCCGCGCTCACTTCATGCGCGAGGGGCTCAGACTCAGGCGCCTCCTCCAAGATCACGTGGGCGTTGGTGCCGCTTACCCCGAAGGAGGAGACGCCGGCTCTGCGCGGGCGGCCGTTCGTCTCCCACTGGACCCGCTCGGTCAAGAGCTCGATCTCCCCCGCCTCCCAATCGACCTTGGAGGAGGGCGTATCGACGTGCAGGGTCTTTGGCAAGACACCCCTGCGCATCGCCTCGGTCATCTTGATCACGCCCGCCACCCCTGCTGCGGCCTGGGTGTGGCCGATGTTCGACTTGATCGAGCCGAGCCGCAGCGGTTGCTCTCTGTCTTGGCCGTAGGTGGCGAGCAGCGCCCCCGCCTCGATCGGGTCACCGAGGGTCGTTCCCGTTCCGTGCGCCTCGACCGCGTCGACGTCCTTCGGTTCGAGGTTGGCGTTTGCAAGCGCCTGGCGGATCACCCGCTCCTGTGAGGGGCCGTTGGGGGCGGTGAGGCCGTTGGATGCCCCGTCCTGGTTGACGGCAGAGCCCTTGAGCAGGGCGAGGATCGGGTGGCCGTTGCGCTTGGCGTCGGAGAGGCGCTCCAGAGCCACGACGCCGACGCCCTCCGCCCAACTCGTGCCGTCCGCCCCCTCGGCAAACGACTTGCTGCGCCCGTCGGGAGCCAGGGCGCGCTGGGCGCTGAAGGCGACAAAAGGCCCGGGAGTAGCGAGAACCGTCACCCCGCCCGCCAGAGCAAGCGTGCACTCACCCCCGCGCAGCGCCTGCGACGCCAGGTGCATCGCCACCAGCGAGGAGGAGCAGGCGGTGTTGACGGTGATCGCCGGTCCCTCGAGGCCGAGCGAGTAGGAGACGCGGCCAGAGACGATGCTCGACGTGCCGCCAGCGGCCGGCTCGTAGTCGTTGAACGCCACCCCGGCGAAGACGCCGGTGGGGGTCTTGTGTAGCGATACGGGGTCGATGCCCGCGTTCTCCAGCGCCTCCCAGCACGATTCCAACAGCAGCCGCTCCTGGGGGTCCATGACAAATGCCTCGCGGGGGGCGATGCCGAAGAACTCCGGGTCGAACTCGCCGGCCCCGGCGAGGAAGCCGCCCTCGCGGGTGTAGCTGGTGCCGGGGTTGCCTGGGTCGGGGTGGTAGATGCGCTCCAGGTCCCAGCCGCGGTCGGCGGGGAACTCGGAGACGCCATCTTCGCCGCGGGTGACGAGTTGCCAGAGCTCGTCAGGGGAGGTCGCCCCACCCGGGTAGCGGCAGGCCATGCCGACGATCGCGATCGGCTCGTCGCTGACCTGGGCTCTGATCGCAACCGGGCCCGCCGTACCGCTCGCCGTGGCCTCAGCGAGCAGATGCTCGGCGAGGCTGGTCGAGCTCGGGTAGTCGAAGACCGCGGTCGCGCCAACGTCGAGGCCGGTGGCACCGTTGAGGCGGTTGCGCAGCTCGACCGCGCCGAGCGAGTCGAGACCCATCTCCTGGAAGGCCCTGCCGGGGTCCACCTCCTGGGCCGAGGCGTGGCCGAGGACGGCGGCGGCGTGGGAGCGGACCAGGTCCAGGACGAGACCCGGGTGCTCCGGCGGAGGGATCTCGGCGAGCAGCCGGGCGAGCGAACCGCGCTGCGTCTCCTGGCTCACCGGAACGCGAACCAGGTGGCGCAGGATCGGCGCCAACGTCCCACCCCGTGCGCGAGCGCGAAGCGCCGGCGCGTCGAAGTACACCGGCGCCACCACCGGCTCGGCCAGCCTGTGGGCCGCATCGAAGAGCTCGATGCCGCGCTCGGTGCTCATCCGAGCGAAGCCGAGGCGTCCGCGGACCTGATTTGCCAGCCGCGCCAGCACCGCCTCGTCGCTCTGCAGCTCACCGGCGATGCTGCTCTGCCGGTCCCACATTCCCCAGGCCAGCGCGGTGGCGGGCAGCCCTTCAGCGTGGCGCAGGGCGGCGAGCGCGTCGAGGAAATTGTTGGCTGCCGCGTAGTTGGCCTGGGCGGCCCCGCCAAGCAGGCCGGCGGCGGAGGAGAACATGAGGAACTGAGTGAGGTCGAGCTCCCGGCTCAGCTCGTGCAGGTGCCAGGCCGCCGTGGCCTTCGGTCGCATCGTGTGCCGCAGGCGCTCTGGGGTCATCGACTCGAGCACGCCGTCGTCGAGTGCCCCGGCGGAATGGACGATCGCCCCCAGTGGGTGCGCCTCCGGAATCGAGGCGAAGAGCTTCGCCAGAGCGTCCCTATCGGCCACGTCGCAGGCGGCGATCGTCACCTCGGCCCCCAGTTCTTCGAGCTCCGCCCGCAACTCCTCCGCTCCACCAGCCTTCGGCCCCTTCCTGCTGACCAGAAGCAGGTGCCTGGCACCGTGACTCTCGGTCAGGTGACGGGCGATCACTTCGCCGAGGCCGCTGAGGCCGCCGGTGATCAGCACGGTGCGGTCCGGGTCGAGCGGACGAGCTTGATCCACTTCCTCGCCTGCCTTGACCCTGGTCAGACGCGGGGCAAACAGCTCGCCCCCACGCAGGGCGAGTTGCGGCTCTCTCCCGCTCATCGCAAGTGCAGCCGGGAGTATCCGCTCCGATGCCTCGCTGCCATCGCTGTCGATCAGAGCGAAGCGGCCAGGGTGCTCAGAGGCAGCCGAGCGCACCAGGCCCAGGACCGCCGCGACCGCGAGGTCAGGAGTCTCGCCTCGGGCGGCGATCGCGCCACTGGTCAGGAGGACGAGGCGGGAAGTCGCCAGGCTGTCCTCCCGCACCCAGTCCTGCAGCAGGGAGAGGACCTGTGCCGCGGTTGCCTCCGCCACCTCCGGCAGGCTCCCCCCTCCCTCCTCGGGCGCGACTCTCGCGATCGCCGCAACCGGCGGAGCAGCGCCGGCGCTGACCGCCTCCAGCAGGGCGGAGAGATCCGCGTAGGACTCCGCCTCGATCCCATCGATCTCCTCGCCGAGGATCGCCAGGCTCGCCTGCGAATCGCCGGCTGCGGGCTCCCCGTGGACCATCCGCAGCTCGACTCGGTGCAGGTGGCGACGGTGCCGCCCGGAGGACAGCTCATCCAGCTCGATCCGCTGCGTGGCGACCGAAGCGGCGCGGAATACGGGGGCGCCAACCGGGTCGAACGCGGCAAGGCCGAGTCCCTCGTCCTCCGGCCCAATGCGTAGTCGAAGCCCCTGCGCGCCGGCCCGGTGCACGGCGACGCCCTGCCAGCGAGAGGCCAGCTCGATCTCCCCGCCGTCCACCGTGGCGAAGCCGAGACACCGCATGGCGGAGTCGAGCAGCGCCGGGTGGACGCCGAAGCGCGCCGCTTCGTGGCCATACGCTTCGGGCAGAGCAAGCTCAGCGAGGATCTGCTCGTCCTGGCGCCAGGCCCTGGTGAGGCCCCGGAAGGCCGGGCCATAGTCGAGGCCAAGGTCGGCGAAACGGTCTTGCAGCGCGTCGACGTCGAGCGGCTCGGCACCCGCCGGCGGCCACTCGCCCAACGGCTCAGCCGTGCTCGACGGCTCCGCGCTGAGCTGGCCCGAAGCGTGGCGGGTCCACTCGCCTGCTTCGGCGAGCTCGTCCCCGTCGCCCTCCGGGCGGGAGTGGATCGAGAGCTGCCAGGCCCCCTCCTCACCAGCGGCGACTGCAACCTGCAACCGCACGGCCCCGTCCACCGGGACGACCAGGGGAGCGTCCAGCACCAGCTCGGCGACCTGCCGAGCGCCGACAGCCTCCGCGGCCCGCAGGGCGAGCTCGAGGAAGGCGGCACCCGGCAGGATCGGCGTATCGAAAGCCGTGTGGTCCGCCAGCCATGGCTGAGTGGAGAGGGAGAGGCGGCCGCTGAGGATGAGGCCGTCGCCGCCGGGATCCTCGATCGCGGCGCCGAGCAGCGGGTGTCCAGGATCGCCGAGACCGGCAGCGCCGACGTCGGCGACATCAAGCTGCGGCGGCAGCCAGTAGCGCTGACGCTGGAAGGGATAGGTGGGCAGGGGTACGCGCTTGGCGCCCGATCCCGTGAAGAGGGCCTGCCAATCGACCCTGGCGCCGTGCGCATGGGCGTTCGCCAAGGCCGTCGCGATCGCCTCCTGCTCGGATCGACCTTGGCGCAGGGTCGGGATCGGCGTCGCCGCTGGGGCATCGCCGTCCGCGTCGAGCGTCTCCTGCGCCATCGCGCAGAGAACCGGGTCGGGCCCGATCTCGAGCAGGACGCTCGCACCCCCCGACCGCAACGTCGCGACCGCGTCGGCAAAGCGCACCGGCTCGCGCACATGGCGCACCCAGTAGGCAGGGTCGGTGGCCTGCTCGGACTCCAGGATTCCACCCGTCACGTTGGAGACGATCGGGATCCGCGGCTCGCCGTACTCCAGGCTCGCCGCGACCTCAGCGAACTTGGCCAGCATCGGCTCCATCAGGGGCGAGTGGAAAGCATGGGAGACGGCCAGCCGTTTGGTCCGTCGTCCCTCGCCCTCCCACTGGAGGCGAACCTCCTCGACAGCCCCCTCAACTCCCGAGATCACAGTCGAGTTCGGCCCATTGACCGCAGCGATAGCCAGCTCCCCCTCCCTGCCGGCGATCGACTCGGCGACCTCTTCCTCAGTCGCCTCGATCGCCGCCATCGCCCCACCAGCTGGCAGCGCCCCCATCAAGCGGCCTCTGGCGGCGACGAGCTTGGCGGCATCGGACAGATCGAGCACCCCGGCCACATGAGCCGCGGCGATCTCACCGATCGAGTGGCCGGCGAGCAGATCGGGCTTCAGGCCTCTCTTGCTAAGCGCCTCGAAGAGCGCCACCTCGATCGCAAAGAGAGCCGGCTGAGCGTAGGTGGTGTCATCGAGCAGGGCCGCTGCCTTCTTGCCTTTGGCGAAGACGATCTCCTTCAGCGGTTTCTCCAGATGAAGGTCGAGCTGCTCACAGACCAGCTCAAAGGCCTCGCGGAAGACCGGATCCGACTCATAGAGCTCCTGACCCATCCCAAGCCGCTGAGACCCCTGCCCAGTAAAGAGGAAGGCAAGCCTGCCATCCCTAGCCCGACCTACCGCCGGGAGTCCCCTCGCAGGAACTCCCGCGAACGCGGCCTGAGAGGGGACTCCCGACGGTCGGTCGGCGAGAGCCTCCAGCGCAGCGAGCAGCTCCTCCCTGTCCGCTCCCAGAG
>JBAREU010000445.1:0-2205 GCA_049796515.1 Solirubrobacterales bacterium | reverse complement strand
CCGGCAGGCGGGGCTCGATCCCGAGCGCCGCGCGGGCCGGCGCGGTCCACACGAGCAGTCCGTCGAGCGCCGCTCGCGCCTCGACCTCTTCACCGCGGCGAAAGTCGATCATCCTGCCGCTCATGCCGTGGCGGATCGCCCGCCAGAGGTTCTCCTCGATCTCACGGTCGGCCAGCGGCGCACCGGCGCCATCGTAGCCGTGCTCGTCGTAATCGAGCGCGGTCTGGGCGATGCAGGCGGCGATCAGCCCGGCCAGCCCGAAGGACTCCTCGCCGCGCGTCTGCGCGTCGCAGATCCGCACCTCGACCGTGCCGAACTCGTGATGGGGACGAACGCTCCACCAGAGCTGGGTCGACTCGACCACCGTGCCGGTGCGCTGCAGCAGGCCGACGAACTCGGCGTAGCGAGACCAGTCGAGGAAGGGACTGGGGACACCGCAGCGGGGGAAGGTGCGGGTAAAGATCTCGGTGCGCACGGTGTGCAGGCCGGTGTCGCGACGGTCGAGGAAGGGCGAGTTGGCCGAGGCGGCCAAGAGCAGCGGCAGCAGCTCGCGCATCCAGTCGCAGACCGCGATCGCACGATCCGCTCCGCGTACCCCCATGTGCACGTGCATGCTCCAGGTGTTGTTGCGCTGCGCGACCCAGCCAAGTTCCTGGCGCAGGCGGTTGTAGTGAGACGTGTCGATGATCCGCTGATCCAGATAGTCCGCCCAGGGGTGCGTCCCCATCGCGGCCAGCGCCAGATCCATCCCGTCGGCCAGCTCAAAGAGCCGGTTGCGGCGCTCGCGCTGAGCCGTCATCGCCGCGGCGAAGGTCTCCGAGCGGCCGGAGCGGATCTCGATCTCCGAGGCAATCAGCTCGCCCGCCGCCGAATCGGCCAGCACGTCGTCCTTCTGGCAGGCGGCGTAGAGGTCCTCGAAGCGGTGCTCCAGCTCCAGCGTCGCCGGGTCGACGATCGCAAACTCCTCCTCCAGCCCGATCGTGAAGTCGGTGGAGGACTCGAATCTCTCCCGAGCGAGGTCGAGGTCCAGAGACAAGGGTCGGGTTCCTTCTCAGGTCAGGTAGAAGTAGAGCGCGTAGAGGAGGTCAACCGCGGGGCTGGAGGTGTGCACCGTCACCTCCGGCGGCACCTGCAGAAGCTGCTCGGAGTAGTTGAAGAGGATCTTCACGCCCGCCTCGACCAAGCGGTCGGCGACGGCCTGCGCCGCCGCGGCCGGGACGGCGAGCACACCGACGACGATCTCCTGCTCGGCGACGACCGCCTCGAGCTCGCCGAAGTCGCGCACCTCCAGGCTGCCGACCTTGTTGCCGACCACAGAGGGATCGATGTCGAACATGGCGACGACCTCGAAGCCGTGGTCGGCAAAGATGTCGGAGCTGGCGATCGCTTGGCCGAGATTGCCGGCACCGAAGAGGGCGATGTTGTGCTTGCCAGAAGTGCGGAGGATCTTGCGGATCTCCCCCACCAGCGACTCGACGTTGTAACCCACCCCACGCTTGCCGAACTTGCCGAAGCCGGAGAGGTCGCGGCGGATCTGGGTCGGGTTGATGTGGGTGTAGTCGGAGAGTTCCTGCGAGGAGATCGTCTCGCGGCCCATCTTGCGGGCCTGGGTCAGCACCTGCAGGTAGCGCGAGAGACGCGCGGCGACGCCGAGCGAGAGCCTCTCACCGTCGCCGATCAGCCCCGCGGGCACCTCGAGCTCCTCAACGGCCTCCTCAATCATCGGCCCCCACAGTATCGAGCCGCGCCCGAACGGAGGTTTGGTCCAGGGTCAGCTCCGAGATCACCTCACCGTTCAGCTCGACCACCGGAATGCGCTCGAGCATCGCTCGCAGCAACGCCTCGTCGCTCTCGATATCGACCTCGCGCAGCTCGAAGCGGTAACCCTCGCCGTGCAGGGCGACGAGCTCGTCGAGCGCCTGCTCGCATAGGTGGCAGCCCGGACGCGAGTAGACGACGAGCTGCGCGCTCATCGGACCGGCACGGGGGGACGGCTGCTGGCGAAGGCGTCGTAGGAGAGGTAGTCCGGGTAAGGAAGCGGTGGCGCGAAGCGGGCGGCGGAGGCGATCATCGCGGCGTTGTCGGTGCAGAGCTTTAGCGGCACCAGCTTCAGCTTCACGCCGCGCTCCTCGCAGAGCGCCGCCACCGCCTCGCGCAGCGGCCCGTTGGCTGCGACGCCGCCGCCAAGCGCCACCGCCCCCCACT
>JBAREU010000444.1:0-5134 GCA_049796515.1 Solirubrobacterales bacterium | reverse complement strand
GTGCAGGTGCGCCGCGATCGCTGGGGCGTGCCCCACATCGAGGCCGGCAGCGCCCACGACCTCTGGTTCGCCGAGGGGTTCTGCCACGGCCAGGACCGGCTCTGGCAGATGGACTTCTACCGCCGTGCTCTCTCCGGCCGGGTCTCCGAGTTCGCGGGGGAGGAGGGGCTGCCGGTCGACCGGTTGATGCGCACGCTCGGCATGCGGCGCGCTGCCGAGCGCGAGGCGGCGACCCTCGACCCCGAGCTGCACGCCCTGCTGGAGCGCTTCTGCGAGGGGGTCAACGCGGCGGCGGCGAGTGCCAGGGCATTGCCCTTCGAGATGCAGCTCCTGCGCCTCGACTTCCAGCCGTGGCGCCCCACCGACATCCTCGGGCTCGGCAAGCTGCTCGCCTTCGGCCTCTCGACCAACTGGGAGAAGGAGCTGCTGCGCGCCGACATGACCCGCGAGCTGGGGCCGGAGCTGGCGGCAAAGCTCGACCCCGGCTACCCGGCGGACAATCCCGTCGTCACCCAAGAACCGTGGTCGGGCGATGGCCTCGGCCTGGCCGAGCAGATCGACGCCGTACGCCGCTCGATCGGCATGGCCGCCGAGGCGAGCGGCTCGAACAACTGGGCGGTCACAGGGGCGCACAGCGCGACTGGCTCGCCGCTGATCGCCGGCGACCCCCACCTGCCGCCAAGCATGCCGGGCATCTGGTACCAGGTCGGCCTCACGGTCGGCGACCGCTTCGTCCGCGGCGCCTCGCTGCCGGGCATGCCCGGCGTCTACATGGGCCAGAACAACGACGTCTGTTGGACCTTCACCAACGTGATGGCCGACGTCCAGGACCTCTTCGTCGAGCGGGTCGAGGGCGATCGCTACCTCTTCGAAGACGAGTGGCGGCCGCTCGAGATCGTGCGCGAGGAGATCACGGTCAAGGGCCGCGACGCGCCCGAGGTGCTCGACGTGCGCGTCACCCACCACGGCCCGCTGGTCAACGCCGCGCTCGGCGCCGACGATGCCGAGCCGCTCGCCCTGCGCTGGATCACCCTCGACCAGCCGACCGCCTTCAAGGGGATGTTCGACCTGCACGGGATCCGCTCCGGGCCCGATTTGGTCGCCACGCTGGAGGGCCACACCTCGCCCGCCTCGAACCTGATCTGGGCCGACCGCCATGGCTCGATCGGCTACAAGCTGATCGGCAAGTTGCCGCTGCGCAAGGGCGGCTGCCCCGACCTGCCGAAGCCCGGTTGGGAGGGGGAGTTCGAGTGGGAGGGCGCGGTCCCCTACGACGAGCTGCCCGAGGTGACCGATCCCGAGAGCGGTTTCCTGGTCACCGCCAACAACCGCATCGTCGGTGACGAGTACCCACACCACATCACCAGCGACTGGTTGGACGGCTACCGCGCGCGGCGGATCGAGGAATTACTGCAGGCGAGCGACGAGCACGACGTCGAGGGCTTCGAGTCCATGCAGTCCGACAACCTCTCGATCCCGGGCCTGGAGGCGGCGCGGCGGCTGGGGCGGTTGACGCCGAAGGGTCAGCGCGAGCTGAGCGCGGTCGAGCGGCTACGCAGCTGGGACGGGCGACTCGATCCCGACTCGATCGCCGGCACGATCTACCAGGCCTTCCTGCTGCGGCTAGCGCGCGAGGTCGCCCGCGCGGCGATCGGCGACCGCGACCTCTGCGAGCGCTGGCTCGACCGGGCCGACAACGGCTTCACCCCCCATGTCACGTCTCCCTGGCGCTGGCACTCGCACCTGATGGGCCTCTGGGAGGAGGGCGACGAGGAGCTGATCGGCCGCCCCTGGGACGACCTCGTGCTCGAAGCACTGGCGGGCGCGCTGGACGATCTCAGCGACCGCTTCGGCCCCGACCCGGAGGGCTGGCGCTGGGGCCACGTCCACGAGATGGAGTTCCCCCACCCGCTGGGAGAGGCAAACCCCCTCCTGAACCGGCTGCTCAACCGCCGCCTGCGCGCCGGCGGCGCGCAGGAGACCGTAAGCCAGATCGCCTACGACCCTAACGACCCCTACAAGGCCGTCTGGGCGCCGAGCTGGCGCATGGTCGGCGATCCGACCGACCCGGACCGGTCGCGCTGGCAGATGTTCACCGGCCAGTCCGGTCATCCCGCCAGCCCCCATTACGACGACCTCCAGGCCGACTGGCTGCACGGCCGTACCCAGCCGATGGTCGGCGAGGGCCCCTGGCGCGAGCTGGACCTGGCGCCCGTTACGGGTACAGGTAGCGACCGGTGACCATCCGCGCGGGCCGCCGTGCTTTGCACGAATAACCCGCCACCGTGGGAGTCCACCCCCCGGCACGAATATGAGCGTGCGTACCGGTGAACGCGATGGCCGTCAACATTACCTGTTAATGAGGTTGACATAGGTGATCATAAACTGATCTAGTTGAGCACTCAATATGCGTATCCCTAGAAGGGAAGAGCGATGGCGGGAAGCAGGAATTGGAAGAAGATCGGCGCTTGCGTGCTATTCGTACTCGTACTCGGAATGGCGGCATCGGCAAGTGCTGCGGTACCCCGGTCCACCTCACCCTTGTCGCTTCCCGGACATCGATCCCTAGCAGTTGCGGAGGCCTCGGCGGGTACGATCGATCCAAGCGCGATCACGTTCGACGAGTTTGTGCTCGGAACGAGCATCACCGACAACTATGCGGACCAAGGCGTGGTGTTCACCAGCGATGTGTTCCTCAGCATCGACGAAGCCAACCCGACCGCCCCGGTGTTGTCAGGCCTGCCGCGATTCTTCGGCGACATCGTGGGTCGGTTCACCGCACCCGGGACGACGACCCCGGCCACCGTCAACGGCTTCTCTCTCGATGTCGGATACATAAACAACCGCGACTCCGTCGAAATCCAATACTTCGACCAAGCGGGCAATGTTGTTGGCACGACTCGCGCACAGTCCTACGGCATCAACACGATTGACATCTTTTACCGAGGCGTGGCCGGCTTCAAGGTCAAGGCCGTCGAGTATGAGCAGGCCGGGTTCGCGATCGACAACCTCGTGATCCACCGCGGTGCCGTCGGCGTCAAACCGGTACGCATGGCCGAGTTCGGTGACTCCTACACGTCCGGTGAGGGATTGCTCGAGGGCGACGGCCTTAGCTATGACTGCGGCACCGACCTTCACGAGGGTAAGTACTTCGAAGGAACCACTCAGCAGTGGAGCCTGTTTTGGACCGGTTGCCAGACCGAAACCGGATCAAGACAGAAACCGCGCAACCTTCTGCGCCGCAAGCTGGTCAGGTACGAGAACCTCTGCCATCGACATGGTCGCGCCTATCCGAACCAGATCAGGGAGAAGTTGGGGATTCCCTCCGGTAACGCGATCTTCGTCGCCTGCAGCGGGGCGGAAACCAGGCATGTGGGAGCCGGCGTCGGACCGGCGAGTCGGTTCCCCGACTCTCCACCGGGTGTTCATGGAGGCAAGTCCCAGTTCGACACCGTCCAGGACTTCGCCCGCAGTGGCGGGCCGCTAGACCTAGTCACGATCGGTATTGGCGGCAATGATGCCGGCTTTGGCGGCATCATCAAGGAGTGCCTCGTTGCCGACTGCACGGAGCTCGATTTCGCGAGCCGCACGATCTCGACGATCAACGGCTCGATGTTCCGCGATGTCCGCACTACGTTTGAGACGTTGCGGGCTACCTTTCAAACTGCAACGATCATTGCCTTCGGCTATCCGAGCGTCATCGACGACCCGGCGGACTGGTGTCCGGGGTTCGGCACGATCTTCGCCAACGAGCGAACGTGGATCAAGAACTCCGTCTTCCCCACGGTCAACGAGGCAATTGAGGACGCCGCCGCCGACGCGGGAGTGGTCTACGTCGACATCACTTCGACCACCGCCGGGCATGGAATCTGCAGCTCGGATCCATGGATCAACGGCGCCCGCTTGGGTGACGACGCCTGGTGGCGCAAGGGGAACGAGTCCTTCCATCCCAACCAGAAGGCGCATGACGCGATCACGACGTACTTTTTGGACCATTACACGGATGGCAACGGTCAGCTGGTCGTCAAGAACCCGGAGCCTGCCGCCCCGATCAGGCCCGAGACCGGGGGGGAGATACACATAGGGCAGGTCGACCTTGGCGCTGGACAGAAATGCGGCGCCGAATGTCTGCAACCAACGGCCTGCGTGCAGAGCTGCAATGTCCACGTCGAGGGGGACGGCTTTGCTCCCGGCGTGACGATGGGAGCGTTACTGCAGTCGACCCCCGTCGCTTTGGGTCAGGTCACCGCCGACGACACCGGTCGGATCGATACCTGGCTCGACCTTCCGCGCAAGCTCGAGGCGGGCGTGCACTCGCTGACGCTCGATGGTATGGCGGCGGACGGGACCCGTCAGCACGCTGTCGAGCGCTTCAAAGTGTTCCGTCTTCTGCGGGCCTCGATTACGGTGAGGTTCGCGGCTGGGGAGGATGGGACCATGGTCCGCACTTTCACGGTCAAGCGAATGCCGCCGGGAACCCGCGTCGACCTCGCCTGTGCCAAGGGGAGCAGGCGGGTCGCCAAGGTGCTTGCAGTGGGTAACGTGAAGCGCAGCGATGGATGCCCGTTTGCGCACCGTGTCTTCCACGCCGGCAGAGCGGCGAAGGGGAAAGGTCGCGCTCATGGGGAGGATGGCCGGCAGGCAAAACGCAAGCGTGGCCACCGCGGGAGCCTGACTTTCGCCGATTACTTCAAGTCGCCGCTGGCACCGGGAACCGCGATCCGCGTCGTTGTCACCCACAGCGGCCAGGCGGGTAGGACGCTTGACATACTGACCCGCGCTGGACGGACGCCGAAGCTGACGCGAGGCTGCACCGAACCCGGCTTCCGGCTGCCAGCCCGTTGCTAAGCCTCTACGCCCGGTACGTTCGTTGCGGCAGCGCCCGAGATTGACCGAAACGTTCGCGGGATGGAATGGTTGGGGGATAGATGCGGCGTGTTGCTTTATGCCTGCTGACGCTGGCCCTTGTCCTGCCTGCTGGCGCCGGTGCTGAGACGGTCCACTTCCGGGGCCAGGAGGTTGCTGTGCCCTCGGGCTGGCCGGTTTTCCGCCTTGCCGAGCGGCCGCGGCTGTGCGTGCGGCTCGATCGCAAGGCCGTCTACCTCGGCACGCCTAGCCCCCAGCAGCGCTGCCC
>JBAREU010000443.1:0-1567 GCA_049796515.1 Solirubrobacterales bacterium | reverse complement strand
GGGCTCAACCCCCCCGCTATATTGGATAATGCTGCGGTCCGGTCTCGATCGTAATCCAGCGCAATTCCGTGAACTCGGCGATGCCGGCCTTGCCGCCGAAGCGGCCATAGCCTGATGCCTTGACGCCGCCGAACGGCATCTGCGCCTCGTCGTGAACGGTGGGGCCGTTGACATGGCAAATCCCGGAATCGATCCGTTTGGCGATCTCGAAGGCGCGGGCGATGTCGCGGCCGAAGACCGCGGCGGACAGCCCGTACTCGGTGTCATTGGCGACGCGCACGGCTTCGTCCACACCATTGACGCGCACGACGCTGACCACCGGCCCGAACGACTCCTCGCCGTAGATGCGCATCGACGAGTTGACGCCGTCGATGACCGTTGCCGACATCAGCGTGCCCTCGCTGCGCCCGCCTGCGACCACCTTGGCGCCCTTGCTGACGGCGTCGTTGATCAGGGCCTGGATGCGGGCCGCGGCATCGGTGCCGATCAGCGATCCGAGCGGGGTGTTGCCCTTGCGGGGATCGCCGGCGACCAGCGATCCGGCTTTCGCCGCGAGTTTGGTCACAAAGGCGTCGGCGATCTTCTCGTCGACGACGAGGCGCTCGGTCGACATGCAGATCTGGCCCTGGTTCATGAACGCGCCGAAGGCTGCTGCGGCCACCGCCGCGTCGATATCGGCATCGTCGAGCACGATCATCGGCGCCTTGCCGCCGAGTTCGAGCAAGGCCGGTTTGAGATATTTCGCCGCGACCTGCGCGATGATGCGGCCGACCCGCGTCGAGCCGGTGAAATTGACCCGGCGCACCGCGGGATGGCCGATCAGCATTTCGATCAGGGCAGGGGCGTCTTCCGGCGCGTTGGTGATGACGTTGAGGACGCCTGGCGGCAGGCCGGCGTCGCGCAGGCACTCGGCGATCAGCCGGTGCGTGCCGGGGCAGATTTCGGAGGCCTTCAGTACCACGGTATTGCCGCAGGCCAGCGGCAGCGCGATGGCGCGCACGCCGAGGATGACCGGCGCGTTCCAGGGCGCCATGCTCAGCACCACGCCCGCAGGCTGGCGAATGGCCATGGCGATGCAGCCCGGCTTGTCGGAGGGGATGACCTCGCCCGAAATCTGCGTGGTCTTGGATGCCGCCTCGCGCAGCATGCTGGCCGCGAGGTGAACGTTGAAGCCGGCCCAACCGGCTGTCGCGCCGGTTTCGGCTGCCATCAGCTCGATGAACTGCGGTGCCTTCGACGCCAGTAGGTCCGCGGCTTTCAGCAGGATCGCGCGCCGGGCATTCGGGCCGGTGGCGGACCAGGCAGGGAAGGCGGCTGCGGCGGTGTCGGCCGCGCGTTTCGCATCCGCGATCTGGGCTGCCGCGGCGCGGCTTGCGACGTCACCCGTGACGGGGTTGAGGCGATCGAACGTTCCGCCGTTCGACGCCGGGACATCCTTGCTCTCGAGCAGCAGCGAGATTTCGTACATGGCTTTCTCTCCTCAGTCGTGGCGTTACGATGATGGTGCGGTGGCTGGTGCAGCGCCGCCGAGATAAGCGCGCTGGACGGCGGGGTCGGACTTCAGATG
>JBAREU010000442.1:0-2262 GCA_049796515.1 Solirubrobacterales bacterium | reverse complement strand
CGGCGAGGCACCCCAATACCCTCGCGGCGAACTCCGAGGTGCCGAGGTAGACGGTCCTCACGCGTCGGTGCGCGGCTCGCGGTGCTCTGCGGCGTCCCGCTCTTCGCTCTCCTCGCTCGCGGGGCTGTAGCTACCGCCCTCGCGTAGCGCCCGCAGCGCGGCCTTGCGCTGAGCGCGCGGCGCCCGGTCGAGGATCAGCACCCCGTCGAGGTGGTCGATCTCGTGCTGGAGGACGCGCGCCTCGAGACCCGAGGCCTCGATCCTCAGCGGCTCGCCCTCCAGGTCGAAGCCGCTGATCCGGGCGTGCAGCGGGCGCTCGACATCCATCGCCACTCGCGGCAGGCTGAGGCAGCCCTCTTCGGCGAGGACAGCTTCCTCGGAGAGCCACTCGATCGCGGGGTTGACCAAGCCGGTCGGCTCGCTGTCCGGCCCGGCCTGGAAGACGAGCATCCGCCGCAGCAGGCCGAGCTGGGTGGCGGCGAGCCCGACCCCCAGCGCGTCGCGCATGACCGCGACCATCCGCTCGACCTCGGCCCGCAGCTCAGGACCGAAGTTGGTGACCGGCGAGGCCCTGCTCTTCAGCACCGGATCGCCGAACTTGACCACCTGCGCGAGCGCCGCTTCGCGCCGCTCCGCCAGCTCCGCTTCGAGCCGCTCGCGCTCCGTCTCGTCCTTGACCGCGCCTTCGTCGCTCACAGGACCGATTGTATGGATCGTCCCCGGGCTACTGAGGATCGACGTCCACACCGATCGCCACGTCCTTGAGCGAGCGATCGGCGGCGAGGCGCTCGACCGCGGTGCGGATCGTGGCGACCGTCGCCTCGCGGTCCTCGGCCTTGGTCAGCAGGCGGCGGCGGTACTTGCCGCGGACGCGGAACATCGGCGCCGGGCCGAGCAGGTCGGTCTCGTCGGGAAGGGTCTCCCTCAGAGCCTCAGCGAGCTTCGTCGCCGTTTGCTCGAGACGTGCCTCTTGCTCCGACTTGAGCACGATCCGGACCAGGTGGGAGAAGGGCGGGTAGCGGAGAGCACGGCGGCGCTCGACCTCCTCGACGAGGAACCCGGCTGCGTCGTGGCCGGCGGCGTGGACGATGCTCGGCGCCTCGGGCGCCAGAGTCTGCACGATCACCTCCCCCCCGGCCTCGCCGCGGCCGCTGCGCCCGGCGAGCTGGGCGACCATGGCAAAGGTGCGCTCGCCGGCGCGGAAGTCAGGGAAGCGCAGCGTGGCGTCAGCATCGACGATCGCGCTCAGGGTCACCTCGGGGAAGTCGTGCCCCTTTGCGACCATCTGCGTGCCGACCAGGACCGCGCTCTCGGCCTCGCCGAAGCCGGCGAGGATGCGGGCGTGGGCGCCGCGCCCGCCGGCCGTGTCGGAGTCGAGGCGGAAGACCGGCATCGGGTCGAGCGCCTCGCGCAACAGCGCCTCGATCTGCTCGGTGCCGACGCCCGCCCGGGAGAGCGTGGTCGAGCCGCAGTCGGGGCAGGCGCGCGGCAGCGGCTCTGAGTGCGCGCAGTGATGGCAGACGATCCGCTCAGCGTGGCGGTGGACGATCAAGGAGACGTCGCAATTCGGGCAACCCCAGTGCCGCCCACAGGAACGACAGGTGAGCCAGGGCGCGAAGCCGCGCCGGTTGACCATCACGATCGCCTTCGCACCAGCCTCGCGCACCTCTCCCAGCGCCTCCCACGTGGCTGGGTGCAGAGGGCCCGAGCGCGGATCGGACTCGCGCATGTCGAGCACCTCGACCGGCGGCATGCCGCGGCCGTCGACCCGGTGCGGCAGCTCGACGACAGGCAGCTCAAGCCACGACTCGGGCCGTGGCGTCGCCGTGCCGGCCACCAGCACCGCGCCGCATTCCTCGGCCCGCCGGCGGGCCACCGTGCGGGCGTCGTAGCAGGGATCGCCTTCCTGCTTGTAGGAGGCATCGTGCTCCTCGTCGATCACGATCAAGCCGAGGTCGCGGACGGGCGCGAAGACGGCCGAGCGAGGCCCGACGCAGACGCTCGCCTCGCCACTGCGCAGGCGCCGCCACTCGTCGTAGCGCTCTCCCGGGGAGAGGGCGGAATGAAGCACGGCAAAGCGATCGCCGAGGCGCGCCCGGAAGCGCGCCACCGTCTGCGGCGTGAGACCGATCTCGGGCACGAGGACGATCGCGCCCCGGCCGCGGGAGATCGCGGCCTCGACCGCGGCCAGATAGACCTCGGTCTTGCCCGAGCCGGTGACGCCGTGCAGGAGCAGCTTTCGCGACCCGTCCGCCCCGCCGT
>JBAREU010000441.1:0-1932 GCA_049796515.1 Solirubrobacterales bacterium | reverse complement strand
GGCTGAAGGTGCCGGCGCCGGGCGGGCCGACCTACCGGCGGCTGAAGGCGGAGATCGGCGCTGAGGGCCTGCACACCGTCTGCGAGGAGGCCAACTGCCCCAACGTCGGCGAGTGCTGGGAGCGCGGCACGGCGACCTTCATGATCCTCGGCGACGTCTGCACCCGACGCTGCGGCTTCTGCAACGTAAAGACGGGCGTGCCGAGCTGGAACGACCCGCTGGAGCCGCTGCGCGTCGCCAACCAGGTGAAGCGGATGGGGCTGCGCCACGCGGTCGTCACCTCGGTCGACCGCGACGACCTGCCCGACTACGGGGCGAGCGCCTTCGTCGGCACGATCCGCTCGATCCGTATGCAGGCGCCCGGGTGCAAGGTCGAGGTCCTCACTCCCGACTTCCGCGGCCAGGAGATGCCGCTGGCGAAGGTGATCCACGAGCGACCCGACGTCTTCAACCACAACGTCGAGACGGTGCCGCGGCTCTACCCGAGGGCGCGGCGCGGCTCCAAGTTCCCGCGCTCGGCGCGGGTACTGCGGATGGCGAAGGAGATGGGCGGCGCCGATGTCGTTACCAAGTCAGGGCTGATGGTCGGGCTGGGCGAGAGCTTCGAGGAGATGGTCGAGACCTTCGGCATCCTGCGCGAGCACCGCGTCCAGGTGCTGACCGTCGGCCAGTACCTGCGGCCGACCGAGAACCATCTGCCGGTCGAGCGCTACTGGCACCCGGAGGAGTTCGAGGCGCTGGAGCGCGAGGCCTACGCCCTGGGCTTCGAGTCGGTCGCCTCGGGACCCCTGGTCCGCTCCAGCTACCACGCCGACCAGAACCTGCCGCAAGCGGCCACCGCCGGCTGACCCGGATCGCGGGCCAGCCGGCGCGGAGCGGTCGCTAGGCGGCGAGCAATTCGTCGAGCCGCTCGAACGACTCGTTCATTCCCTTCTCCATGCCGGCGGAGAGCATGCCGTCGCGTTCCTCGTTCGTGTGGAAGACGACGATGCTGACCACCTTGGTGCGGCCGTCGCCGAGGTCCTCGAAGGTCGCCGTTTCGACGCTGACGTGGCCGGGCATTCCCTCGAATTCGAACGTCTGCGCGAGCCGCTCGGGCGGAGCGACCTCGCGGTAGACGCCGCGGAAGCCAACCTCGCTGCCGTCGGAGTCCTGGCTGACGAAGCGCCAGGTCCCTCCGGGGCGGACGTCCATCTGATCGACGACCGTGGTCGTGCCGTGTGGGCCCCACCACTGCGGAATCAGCTCTGGGTCGGTGAAGGCCGCAAAGACCCGCTCGCGAGGCGCGTTGAAGACCCGCTCGATGTGGATCTCCCGCTCCGCTGGAGTCGTCACGGTCGAGGTGTTGGGCGTGCTCTGTTGTTGGTTATCGGTCATCGCCGATCTCCTTTCGGTTCTTCGAGGAGCTCGCCAAGCCGGTCGAGTCGTTCCTCCAGCGTACGCCGGTAGGTCTCGATCCACTCGGTCACGTCCTCGAGGTGCCGCCCTCGCTCCGTCGCGCGTTAGTGGGACCCGTCGTCCGGCGACTCCTCGTCGGCGGACTGTCCGACCAGATTGAAGTTGCGGTCGAGCTGGACGTCGGTTTGACTGCCGTCCGCCCGGGTGACCTCGACCTCGTAGTAGCTCTCCTCGTCGCCGACCTCGGTGTCGGTGACCGTGCCGCCCCCGGTTGCCTTGAGCGCCGCGGCGCTCGCCTGGTCGAGCGACCTGCCGGAGATCGGGCTCTCCGTGTCGTCCCCGCCGCCAGTGGCTACGGCGACCCCGGCGCCACCTACCGCGAGGGCCAGAGCGGCGATTCCTATGGCGATCAGCTTGGCTCGCTTCTTCACTTCGTCCTCCTCAAGTTGGGTTGCGCAGTGTTTGTACGGAGGAGGGATGAAACGACGATGAAACGGCGCCCGGCCCGGAATCAGGCGGCGGGAACCTCGATCC
>JBAREU010000440.1:0-2416 GCA_049796515.1 Solirubrobacterales bacterium | reverse complement strand
GCGGCGATCGACCCCGAGCGCACGGTGCTGATCACCGGCGCGACCGGCGTCCTCGGCGCCCTCACGGCCCGCCGGCTGGTCGAGCGCCACGGTGCCCGTCACCTGCTCCTCCTCAGTCGCGGCGGCTCCAGGGCCGAGGGGGCCGAAGAGCTGAGGAAGGAGCTCGAGGAGCTGGGCGCCGAGGTCGAGATCGTTGCCGGCGACGTGTCCGACCGCGAGGTGCTGGAGGAGCTGCTCGCCGCGATACCCGCCGAGCGCCCGCTGGGGGCGGTGGTGCACTGCGCCGGGGCACTCGCCGATGGCACCGTGGAGACGCTCACCGCCGAGCAGCTCGAGCGGGTCTTCGTCCCCAAGGCCGACGCCGCCTCGCACCTGCACGAGCTGACCGCGGAGGCGGATCTGTCGGCCTTCGTCCTCTTCTCCTCGGCCGCGGGAGCCCTCGGCGGACCTGGACAGGCCAACTACGCCGCCGCCAACGCCTTCCTCGACGCGCTCGCCGAGAAGCGCAGGGGGCAGGGCCTGCCCGCTACATCGATCGCCTGGGGCCTGTGGGAGCAGCGCAGCGAGATGACCTCGGGCCTGAGCGAGACCGACCTTGCGCGGATGCGGCGCAGCGGCTTCGGTGCCCTCTCCGACGAGCGCGGTCTGGCCCTGCTCGACGCCGCGCTCGACCTCGACCACCCCACCTCGCTGGCGATCTCGCTCAACTTCAAGGGCCTCAGGACCCTCGCCTCCGCTGGCGCCCTGCCGCCGATCTTCGGCGAGCTGGTGCGTGCCCCGAGGCGGCGCAGCGCCGCCGGCGGATCGCTCGCCGCGAAACTTGCCTCCCTGCCCAGCGCGGAGCACGAGAGCTACGTCCTCGAGCTGGTCCGCAGTGAGGCCGCCGGGGTGCTCGGCCACGACTCGGGGCGCGAGGTGGAGCCCGAGAAGGCCTTCCGCGAGCTCGGCTTCGACTCGCTCGCTGCGGTCGAGCTGCGCAACCGGCTTGGCACGGCCACCGGGCTGCGCCTGGCGGCGACCGTGGTCTTCGACTACCCGAACTCGGTCGCGCTGGCAGAGCACCTTCGGGCCGAGGCGAGCGCCAGCGGGATGGCGAACAGGGTCGCCGTCCGTTCCCAGGCGAGCGAGGAGCCGATCGCGATCGTCGGCATGGCCTGCCGCTACCCCGGCGGGGTCTCGTCGCCGGCCGATCTCTGGCGGCTGGTGGCGGAAGGAGGCGACGGCATCGCCGAGTTCCCCGCCGACCGCGGCTGGGACCTGGAGCGACTCTATGACCCCGATCCCGAGAGCTCCGGCACCAGCTACGCGCGCGAAGGCGGCTTCGTCTCGGGCGCAGAGGAGTTCGACGCCGAGTTCTTCGGCATTGCCCCGCGCGAGGCGCTGGTCACCGATCCCCAGCAGAGACTGCTGCTCGAATCCTGCTGGGAGGCGC
The DNA here is from genome assembly GCA_049796515.1 of Solirubrobacterales bacterium. Classification (GTDB taxonomy): domain Bacteria; phylum Actinomycetota; class Thermoleophilia; order Solirubrobacterales; family 70-9; genus VRUE01. The sequence continues at coordinate 984 of JBAREU010000440.1, read as the reverse complement.
TCGAGGACGCGGGGATCGACCCAGCCTCTCTGCGCAGGAGCCAGACCGGGGTCTTCGCCGGGGTGATGTACCAGGACTACGGCCCGGCCGCTGGCACGACCTCGAGCCTCGTCTCCGGGCGCGTTGCGTACACCCTCGGCTTGGAGGGGCCGGCGATCAGCGTCGATACCGCCTGCTCCTCCTCGCTGGTGGCGATGCACCTCGCTTCGCAGGCGTTGCATCAGGGCGAGTGCAGCCTCGCCCTCGCCGGCGGCGTTACAACCCTCTCGACCCCGGCCGTCTTCATCGAGTTCTCCCGCCAGCGTGGCCTCGCCCCCGACGGGCGTTCGAAGTCCTTCGCCGATGCGGCCGACGGATCGGGCTTCTCGGAGGGGGTCGGAATTCTCGTCCTCGAGCGCCTCTCCGACGCACAGCGAAACGGCCACCCGGTCCTCGCCACGATCAGGGGTTCGGCCGTCAACCAAGACGGTGCCTCCAACGGCCTCACAGCCCCCAACGGCCCCTCCCAGGAGCGGGTGATCCGCCAGGCGCTGGCCAATGCCCGCTTGACGCCACAGGACGTCGACGCGGTCGAGGCCCACGGCACGGGCACCGTCCTCGGCGACCCGATCGAGGCGGGAGCTCTGCTCGCCACCTACGGCCAAGACAGGGAGGAGCCACTGCGCCTCGGCTCGATCAAGTCCAACATCGGCCATGCCCAGGCGGCCGCGGGAGTCGCCGGGGTGATCAAGATGACCGAGGCGATGCGGCGGGGTGCTCTGCCGAAGACCCTCCACGTCGACCAGCCTTCCTCTCACGTCGAGTGGGACTCGGGCGAGATCGAGCTGCTGACCGAGCAGGTGCCTTGGGAGGGCAATGGCCGGCCGCGCAGGGCAGGCGTTTCCTCCTTCGGCATCAGCGGCACCAACGCGCATCTGATCCTGGAGGAGGCGCCCGAGGCCGAGCCGAGTGAGGCGGAGCTCGCCCAACCCCTGGCAGGCCCGA
>JBAREU010000439.1:0-9207 GCA_049796515.1 Solirubrobacterales bacterium | reverse complement strand
GTACCAGCCGCGCTCGGCGGCATCGGCGGCGCGCTGCGGGGCGGAGAAGCAGTGCAGGATCACCGGCGTCTCGCCCGCCTGCGCGTCGAGCACCGCGAAGATCTCGTCGATCGCCGTCGTCTCGCCGTCCTTGTCGCGGGCGTGGATGACGATCGGCAAGCCGCGCTCGCGGGCGATCCCAACCTGCGCCTCGAAGGCGCGCCGCTGGTCGGCTGGGCTCGCCGTATCGCGGTAGTAGTCGATCCCGGTCTCGCCAATTGCCCGCACCTTCTCGTGCGCGGCGAGCCGGGCGATCTCCTCGGCCCGCGCGTCGTCGAAGCCGCTCGCCTCGGTCGGGTGGCAACCGACGCTGGCGAAGACGGCCTCGTGGCGCTCGGCGGCCGCGATCGCGGTGGCGTTCTCCTCGCCGCCGAGGCCGACGTTGAGCATGCGGCTCACGCCCGCTGCGAGCGCATCCGCGACGAGGTCGGTCTCGGGCCGCTCGCAAAGGAAGAGGTGGGTGTGGGAATCGATCATTGCTGGGGTTTTCACCCTATCCGCGTTATGAGGTGGACCATCTAACCTCTTTTGACCGTGCCGGAACGCGATTACATCGCCGCAACCAAGGAACGCATAGTCGTCTTCGACGGCGGCATGGGCGCGACCCTGGAGCAGTTCGACCTGACCCAGGCCGATTACGGCGGCCTCGAGGGCAAATGCCACGAGGCGCTGGTGCTGAACCGCCCCGACGTGATCGAGGGGGTCCACGCCTCGATGCTCGAGGCCGGCGCCGAGGTGGTCGAGACCGACAGCTTCCAGGGTTCACGGTTGAAGCTCGAAGAGTGGGGGCTCGGCGAGCACACCCACGAGGTCAACCTGAAGGCGGCCCAGATCGCCCGCAAGGCGGCGGGCGAGGAGCGCTTCGTCGCGGGCTCGATCGGGCCCACCGGTTTCCTGCCTGCCTCGGACGACCCGACCCTGGGCGACATCTCCTTCCGCAAGCTGGTTGACGTCTTCGCCGAGCAGGCGAAGGGCCTGGTCGAGGGCGGCGCCGACCTGATCATCATCGAGACCGCGCAGGACATCCTCGAGGTCAAGGCGGCGATCTTCGGTGCCCGCGAGGCCTTTGCCGAGGCCGGCCGCACGCTACCGATCCAGACCAGCGTCTCGCTGCTGCCGCAGGGCGGCAAGATGCTGCTCGGCACCGACATCCAGGCGGTGCTGACGACGCTGACCGCGCTCGACGTTGACGTGATCGGGCTCAACTGCTCGACCGGGCCCGAGGACATGCGCGACGCGATCCGCTACCTGGGTGAGAGCAGCCCGCTGCCGGTCCACTGCATCCCCAACGCGGGCCTACCCCTGCAGGGGCCCGACGGCGAGACGATCTTCCCCGAACAGCCCGAGCCGCTGGCGGCGACGCTTGGCGAGTTCGTCGAGCGCTACGCGGTCGGGATCGTCGGCGGCTGCTGCGGGACGACGCCGGAGCACATCGCCGCGATCCGCGAGCGGGTCGAGGGCAAGACGCCGGGCGAGCGCCCTGCGCCGGGGCCTCCTCAACTCTCCTCGATGATGACCGCGACGCCGCTCGTGCAGGAGCCGCGGCCGACCCTGGTCGGCGAGCGGGTTAACTCGCAGGGCTCGCGCAAGGCGAAGGAGCTGCTGCTCGCCGACGACTACGACGGCCTCGTCCAGGTCGCCGAAGACCAGGTCGAAGGCGGCGCCCACGTGCTCGACCTCTGCGTGGCGCTGACCGAGCGCTCCGACGAGGACGCGCAGATGGTCGCCGTGGCCGAGCGGGTCTCACTGACCCAGCCGGCTCCGATCCAGGTCGACTCGACCGAGCCCGAGGTGATCAAGGCCGCGCTGGAGAAGATTCCCGGGCGGGCGATCGTCAACTCGATCAATCTCGAGGCGGGCCCGGACAAGGCCAACGTCGTCGTGCCGTTGGCGAAGGAACATGGCGCGGCGCTGATCGCGCTGACGATCGACGAGGTTGGGATGGCGAAGACGGCCGAGCGCAAGGTCGAGATCGCCAAGCGGATCCGCGACCTCGCCTGCGAGGAGCACGGCCTCGACCCCGAGGTGCTGATCTTCGATGCGCTCACCTTCACGCTCACCACCGGCGACGATGAGTGGAAGCCCTCCGCGGTGGAGACGATTGAGGGAATCCGCCGGATCAAGGCGGAGATTCCCGGCGTCAAGACCTCGCTCGGCGTCTCCAACGTCTCCTTCGGCGTCGGTCAGCCTGCCCGTGCCGTGCTCAACTCGGTCTTCCTCCACCACTGCGTCGAGGCCGGGCTCGACCTGGCGATGGTCAACCCCAACCACATCACCCCCTACCCGGAGATATCCGACGAGGAGCGGGAGCTGACCGACGACCTCGTCTTCAACCGGCGCGAGGACGCGCTCGAGCGCTTCATCGCCCATTTCGAGTCGAAGGGCGAGGAGGCTGCGGAGGAGGTGGGCGACCCGACCGAGGGCATGGAGCCCGAGGAGGCGCTGCACTGGCACATCCTGCGCCGCAAGAAGGACGGCGTCGAGGACTGGATCGATCGCTCCAACGAGAAAATCGGTGCGGTGCCCACCTTGAACGAGGTGCTGTTGCCGGCGATGAAGGAGGTCGGTGACAAGTTCGGCGCCGGCGAACTGATTCTGCCCTTCGTCCTGCAGTCGGCCGAAGTGATGAAGCGCGCCGTGGCGCGGCTGGAGAACTACCTCGACCGGATCGACGGCCATACCAAGGGCAAGGTCGTGATCGCGACCGTCTTCGGCGATGTCCACGACATCGGCAAGTCGCTGGTCAACACGATCCTCACCAACAACGGCTATACCGTGGTCGATCTCGGCAAGCAGGTCCCGGTCGAGACGATCATCGATGCCGCAGTCGAGAACGAGGCCGACGCGATCGGCCTCTCGGCGCTGCTCGTCTCGACCTCGAAGCAGATGCCGATCTGCGTGCAGGAGCTGCACCAGCGGGGGCTCGAGTTCCCGGTGCTGATCGGTGGCGCCGCGATCAACCGCGACTTCGGCCGCCGCACGCTCTACCCGCATGGCAAGGAGTCCGATGACGTCTACGAGCCGGGGGTCTTCTACTGCAAGGACGCCTTTCAGGGGCTCGACACGATGGACGCCCTGATCGACGCGGAGGCGCGCGGGGCGCTGGTCGAGCGGATCCACGCAGAGGCGAAGCAGCTGCGCGAGAAGCCGGTCGTCGTCGACGACTCGCCGCCGGTCACCGACGCCAGCGTGCGCTCAGCGGCACGCACCGACAACCCGATTCCGGACCCACCCTTCCAGGGCGTGCGCGAGGTCGAGATCGACCTCGACGAGGTCTATCCCTACCTCGACCGCCACGTGCTCTTCAAGCTGCACTGGGGCGGCAAAGGCGTCAAGGGCGAGGCCTGGCGCGAGCTGGTCGAGGGCAACGGCCACGACGAGGGCTTCGCGCCGCGGCTGGAGCGGATGTGGCGCGAGCAGGACTACCTCCAACCGCGGGCGCGGCTCGGTTACTTCCCCTGCAACTCGGAGGGCAACGAGCTGATCGTCTTCGACCCCGAGGAGCCCGAGCGCGAGCTGGAGCGACTGGTCTTCCCGCGCCAACCCAAGCACGACCGCATCTGCCTCGCCGACTTCTACCGGCCGCTGGATTCGGGCGAACGCGACGTGGTTGCGCTTCAGGGCGTCACCGTCGGGCCTGAGGTGACCGAGCTGATCGAGCGGCTGGAGCGCGAAGGCGAGTTCGCCGAACAGCTCTTCGTCCACGGCCTCGGCGTGCAGGCGGCCGAGGGCCTGGCCGAGTGGCTGCACTCTCGGGTGCGGGCGGAGCTCGGCATCGAGCTCGACCAGGGCCGCCGCTACTCCTGGGGCTATCCCGCCTGCCCGGACCAGTCCGAGCACGAGAAGGTCTGGCGCCTGCTCGGCCTCGAGCAGATCGGCATGACTCTTTCAGGCGGCTTCGCCGTATTGCCCGAGCAATCGACGGTGGCGATAGTCGCCCACCACCCGCAGGCCGTCTACTTCGGCATGAAGTCGGGCTTCATCCCCGAGCAGAAGGCCCCCGACGAGCTGATCGCCGGCACGGAGCGAGGCGGCACCCTGCCGCCCGAGCGCGAGCCGGTCAGCTAGCGCCGCCCTCTGTGCCTAAGCTTTGACGCAGCTCCTTGGGGAGTGGTGTAATCGGCAACACTCGGCACTTTGGATGCCGCATTCCCGGTTCGAGTCCGGGCTCCCCAGCTCACCCCGTCAGTTGCTCCTGGTTCGAACCACGAAGGGATTTGTCTGACCCGGCTGCGAACCTGTGTTCGATGCCGCCAACCGGGCCGAGCTATAGCGAGCAGGAAGCAAGGGTGGCTATTGCTGCTTCGAAGTCCTGGGCGGAGAGCCTGCGACACCTCGGTCTCTGTTCGACTGGTGGTGCCTGGCGGATCCTCAAAAAATATGCAGAGATCTGGCAGATATCTGTGGACCATTTCGATCCACACTCCAGCCGCCTGAGCAATCTAAGGCGTCCCCAGCGACCGCTCTCCGAGGTACTGGTCAGGAAATCGACTTATCCCCGCAAGAACGTCAAGCGCCGCCTGCTTGCGGAGGGTTTGAAGGAGCCGCACTGCGAGCTATGCGGACAGGGCGAGCTCTGGCGGGGCAGGCCGATGTCGATGATTCTGGATCACATCAATGGGGCCCGGGACGACCATCGGCTTGGGAACTTGCGGATGGTCTGTCCCAATTGTGCCGCGACGCTCGACACGCTTGCGGAAGGCGAAATCGAATCGAGCGGGCCAGGCGCGGTGGGATCGATCGAGCTGTGGCGAGCGGCCCGGGCGTCGCGGCGTCCCGGTACCAGATGCGCGCAAGGTCAAACGACCGCCGTATGAGCAACTGCTCGACGAGATCGAGACGACCAGCTACTCGGCAGTAGGTCGCAACTACGGTGTCTCGGACAACGCCGTGCGCAAGTGGGTGCGTTTCTACGAGCGGCAGCGGGAGCGGGAAGCTGCCGAAGGCGAAGTTGCGATGACCGGGAGTTGATCGCGTCCGGATGGGGGCTTAGGGTCGTTGCATGGAGATGGGTGGAGCTGCGCTGGACCCCGAGGTGCGCGACGGGTTGCGTCGCACCTGGAGGGCGCTGATGGCTGTTGGGGTGTTGGCGATCCTGATCGGCTGCGTGGCGATCCTCGTGCCGGCGGTCGCCTCGGTGGGGACGGCGATCTTCATCGGCTGGATTCTGGTCATTGCCGGTGCCTTCCTCGTCGCCGGCGCCTTCGCCGCGCAGACGATCGGCTCGGTCGTCCTGCGCCTACTCTGGGCCTTCCTCACGGTCATCGTCGGCCTCTGGCTGATCATCGAGCCGCACAACGGCACGCTCACCCTGACCCTCGTGCTCGGTATCTACTTCCTCTTCATGGGCGTCACCCGCATCGCCGTTGCCTTCGCCGGGCGCGGTCAGCAGGGCGCCGGCCTGGTCGGCCTAAGCGGCTTCGCCGGCCTTCTGATCGGCATCCTCGTCCTAGTCGAGTTCCCCAGCTCGGCAGACTGGGCAATCGGCCTACTGGTAGGCATAGACCTAATCTTCGCCGGCTGGACCCTCGTCTCCGTCGCTCTAGTCGGCAAAGACTTGGCCCGCAGCTAGGCCCCCGGGAGATCTCGCCAGCACTCGTATCGAGTAGGCGAGTAGGGGGCATCCCAGAGTGCGCGGCGTTAGTTTTCGCCCCACCGACTAAGCGAGTGTCAGCTCCCGCCGGTGGCGAAAACCCAGCAAACGGAGGGATGCCCCCTACTCGCCCCTCCACCATTACGATCCAGAGGTGAGCTCCCCCCTAGTGCTCGTCATGGCGGCGGGCGAGGGCACCCGCATGCGCTCGTCCCTGCCGAAGATGCTCCACCCTGTCTGCGGCCGCCCGATGGTCGCCTGGCCGATCCTCGCCGCGCGCGAGGCCAGCGCCGGTCGGGTCGCGGCGATCGTCTCGCCCGGTCGTGACATCTCCGCCGGCTTCCCCGGCGAGGTCGAGACCGTTGTCCAGCCCGACCCCGACGGGACCGGCGGCGCGATCCGGGCCGCGTTGCCGTTGATCGAGGAGGCTGAGACCGTCCTCGTCCTCTCCGGCGATCATCCGCTGCTCTCGGCCGAGACGATCTCCGGCCTGCTCGAGGCCCACGCCTCCTCGGGGGCGGCGGCAACGATGCTGACGATCGAGCTCGACGATCCGGGCTCCTACGGCCGCGTCGTTCGCGCCCCGAACGGCGAGGTCGAGCGGGTCGTCGAGGCGAAAGCCGCTGGCGACGCCGATCCCGAGCAGCTGGCGATTCGCGAGATCAACGCCGGTACCTACGCCTTCGACGCCGCGCCGCTGGCCGTCGCCCTCGCCGGGCTCTCCAACGACAACGCCCAGGGCGAGTACTACCTGCCCGACGTATTCCCGGCCCTGCGCGAGGCCGGCCACTCGGTCGCCGCCCACCTCGCTGACGATTTCGCGGTGACGATGGGGGTCAACAACCGCGCCGATCTCGCCGCGGTCGAGGCCGAGGCGCGCCGTCGCATCCTCGAGGCGCACATGCTTGCCGGGGTCACCATCGTCGACCCGGGAACGACGTGGATCGACGCCGCCGTGGAGATTGCCGCCGACGCCCGTATCGAGCCCGGCAGCAGCTTGCGCGGCGCCACCGCGGTCGGCGCCGGCTCCGTCGTCGGCCCGCTCTCCACGCTGATCGATACCAGGCTCGGCGAGGGCGTCGAGGTCCCGCACTCCTACCTGGTCGAGTGCGAGGTCCTCGACGGTTGCAACGTTGGCCCTTTCGCCTACCTCCGTCCCGGTGCCCATCTCGACCAGCGCGCCAAGGCCGGTTCCTTCGTCGAGATCAAGAACTCGCGCCTCGGCGAGGGGGCCAAGGTCCCGCACCTGGCCTACGTCGGCGACGCCGACGTGGGCCAGGGCAGCAATCTCGGCGCCGGCGCGATCACCGCCAACTACGACGGTTTCCGCAAGCACCGGACGACGATTGGCAAAGACGTGCGGATAGGCGTTGACACGATGCTGATCGCCCCGGTACAAGTCGGCGACGGTGCCTACACTGGCGCTGGAGCGGTGATCAAGGTGGACGTCCCCGAGGGGGCGCTTGCGGTGAGCGAGAACGACCAGAGGAACATCGAGGGCTACGCGGAGGGCAAAGCCGCGCAGACCCGTGAGGAGGATTCGTGAGCACGATCGAGCAGCGCCCTGAGGCGGCGCCCAGCCTGGCGCCGACCGCTATACCGCACGACTACTCGAAGCGGATGATGGTCTTCGGCGGCCGCAGCTCGATGGAGCTGGCTGCCAAGGTCGCCGGCAAGCTCGAACTCGACCTCGGCCAGGTGACGTTGAAGACGTTCGCCAACGGCGAGGTCTACTGCCGCTACGAGGAGTCGATCCGCGGTGCCGACGTCTTCCTCGTCCAATCGACCTGTGCCAACGAGCAGAGCGGGATGACGCCCAACGACGCGCTGGTCGAGCTGCTGACGATGATCGACGCCGCCCAGGGTGCCTCCGCCCACCGCATCATCGCCGTCCTGCCCTGGTACGGCTACGCCCGCCAGGACAAGAAGTCGGCGCCGCGCGAGCCGATCTCCGCCCGCATCATGGCCAAGTGCCTGGAGGGGGTGGGCGTCGATCGCGTCCTCACCATGGACCTGCACGCCGGCCAGGTGCAGGGCTTCTTCCACGTCCCGGTCGACCACATGACGGCGATGCCGATGCTGACCCAGTGGTTCGCCGACCAGGAACTGAGCGATGAGCTGGTGATCGTCTCGCCCGACGCCGGCCGGGTCAAGACCGCGCGCAACTTCGCCCGCCGCATCGGCACCCACTGGGCCGTGATGGAGAAGGAGCGCCCGGCCCATCAGGTGGCCGAGATCGGCTACGTGGTCGGTGACGTGAAGGGCAAGACCGCCGTTTTGGTCGACGACATGATCGACACCGCGGGGACGCTCTGCGCCGCCGCCCAGACCGTGCTCGAGGAGGGTGCCGCGCGGGTGATCGCCTGTGCGACCCACGGCGTCTTCTCCGGCCCCGCCTACGAGCGATTGGCGCAGTCGGGGATCGAGCGCATCGTCGTCACCGACACCATCCCGCTGCGTCCCGGCGCGCCGGACAACATCCTCGTGCTCTCGACCGCCGGCACCTTTGCCGACTCGATCCGCCGCATCTTCACCGACGACTCGGTGTCGGAGATCTTCGCCGGCGAGAACCAGCTCTTCTAGCGCTCTGGCCACCGAGGGAGCCAGCGGGTTGCGCCTGGTCGGCCACAAGGGCGCCGACCTGATCGCGCCGGGCAACACGCTCGAGAGCTTCGCCGCCGCGGTCGAGGCGGGCGTCGACACGATCGAGATCGACGTCCTCTGGACCCGCGACGGGCACCCCCACCTTGCCGCCGAGGAGCGCACGCCGCTTGTCGTGGCCCACGACTGGCACGACGCGACGCGGCGTGAGCCGCTGACGTTGGCTCAGGCACTCGACGCCTTCACCCAGCCGCCACTCGACCGGGTCGAGATCGACCTCGACATCAAGCTGCCCCGGCGGGAGGAGGAGATCGTCGCCGCTTTGCGCGAGCGCGAGCTGTTCGAGCGGGCGATGATCTCGACGATGGAGCTCTCGACCCTGGCCCGGATCCGCGAGTTGGAGCCGCGGCTGCGGCGCGGCTGGACCTATCCCAAAGTGACCAAGGACTGGGCCTCGAAGCGCTGGGCGAAGGCGCCGATGCTGGCCGCCCTGGTCTGGATGCGCGAACGGCTGCCCGGCCTCGCCGCGCGGGAGCTGCCGCGGCTGGGGGTCGAGGCGATGTGGGTCTATCACCCGCTCGTCAGTCCCCGCCTCGCCCGCATCACCAAGCTGGCCGAGGTCGAGCTGATCGCCTGGACGGTCGACGACCTGGCCCGCATGAAGAAGCTCCTCGCCGCCGGCGTCGACGGCCTCTGCTCGAACGACCCGCGCCTTTACGCGGCGCTGGACTGACTCATTTCGAGCACTCGACCACGACTTCGGGCTTGATCACCCACTCGGCGTGGATGCCGACGCCTTCCTGTTGCAGGACCGGCTTGGTGACCAGTTTGCAGCCGGGCGGCGCTGCGGCGGGTGGCGGTGCCTCCTCCGTTGCTGGCGGGCCGCAGCTGCGCTTCATCGCTTGTATCGCGCGGCCCCGCGTCGCCCGCGTGCGACGCAGCTTGCGGGCTGCTCCCGGTTTGCCTCGCCGCAC
>JBAREU010000438.1:0-8353 GCA_049796515.1 Solirubrobacterales bacterium | reverse complement strand
TCGGGGTCGGCCAGCGGCTTGCCGTGCTGGTTCGGCTGGTCCTCGACGGCGGCGACGCCGGAGCCCTTCTTGGTGCGGGCGAAGATCGCAGCGGGGGCGTCGGCGGCGGCTGCGCGCGCGTAGGCCGCGTCGATCGCCTCCAGGTCATGCCCGTCGATCTCCTGTACGTCCCAACCGCTGGCGGCGACCCGCGCCGCCAGCGAAGAGGTGTCCCACTCGTGCATGGTCGGGCCGCGCTGGCCGAGCCGGTTGACGTCGACGATCGCGATCATGTTGTCGAGGCCAGCGTGGCCAGCGTGCTCGAAGGCCTCCCACATCGAGCCCTCGGCCATCTCGGAATCGCCACAGAGGACCCAGACCCGGTAGTCCGCGGCTTCCAGCCGCTTGCCGGCGAGGGCGATGCCGACCGAGATCGGTAGGCCCTGGCCGAGGGAGCCGGTGGCGACATCGACCCAGGGGATCTCCGGCGTCGGGTGGCCCTGCAGGCGCGAGCCGAACTCGCGGAAGGTGAGCAGCTCCTCGTCGTCGATCGCCCCAGCCATCTTGTAGAGGCTGTAGAGCAGCGGCGAGGCGTGGCCCTTGGAGAAGACAAGGTGGTCGTTGGCCCTGTTCTCCGGCGCGTCGAAGTCGTAGCGCAGGTAGCGCGCCGCCAGCACCGCCATCAGGTCGGCGGCCGACATCGAGGAGGTCGGGTGGCCGGAGCCAGCGGCGGCGGCGGCGCGGACCGAGTCGACCCGGAGCTGCTGCGCCAGCTCGTGCAGCTGCTCGCGGTTGATCGTCTCCTCGGCGCTCGCCTGGGCCATGCCAGGACTTTATCTGGCGCTAACCGATGGCAACCATGCGCTCGATCGGCACCCGTGCCCGCTCGGCGACCTCCGCCGGGACGCTGACCTCGAACTTCATCTCGCGCAGCGCGTCGCGCAATTTCGGCAGCGTGATCATCTTCATGTACTTGCAGTAGGCCATCCGGTTCGCCTCAACCAGCGTCGCGCTCGGAGCGGCCTGCCGCAGCGGGTGCAGCATGCCGTTCTCGGTGGCAACGATGTACTCGCCGTCGGGCCGCTGCTGCACGTAGTCGAGCATCTGCCCGGTGGAGAGCATGTGCACGCCCTCCTTCTCGACTTCGCCGGCGGCGATGAACTCCATCACCTGGGTCACGCAGCCACACTCCGGGTGGACGAGGAACTCGGCATTGGGGTGTGCGGCGCGCTGTGCGCTGATGTCGTCGGGCCGGATCCCAGCGTGGACGTGGCACTCACCCGGCCAGACGTGCATCGAGCGGCCGGTCTCGCGCTCGACGTAGGCACCCAGCCACATGTCGGGGCCGAAAAGGATCTCCGTATCCGGCCCGTACTCGCGGAGGATGTGCTCGACCACCTTGACCGCGTTGGAGGAGGTGCAGCAGTAGTCGGTCTCCGCCTTCACCTCGGCCGAAGTGTTGACGTACATCACGACGACGGCGTCGGAGCCATGGCGCGACTTCCAACCGCGTAGTTCGCTTGCCGTGATCGCGTCGGCCAGCGAGCAGCCGGCCTCGAGGTCGGGGATCAGCACGGTCTTCTCGGGCGAGAGGATCGACGCCGTCTCGGCCATGAAATGGACGCCACAGAAGGCGATGACCGAGGCGCCCGATTCGGCGGCTTTGCGGGAGAGGCCGAGCGAGTCGCCGGTGTAGTCGGCGACTTCCTGAACCTCGGGCACCTGGTAGTTGTGGGCGAGGATGACCGCGTCGCGCTCCCGTGCCAGCTCCCGCACCTCGCGCGAGATCTCCCCGACCTCCTCCGGCGTGAGGTCGAGCATTGGGACCGGCTCGTTGATCGTCGGCAGCTCTCTCATCTGCGGGTGCCTCGAAAGGCCCTTATACGGGCCTCGCTGGTCGTATGTTCGCTGGCATGGCCTTGGCCTAAGTCCAGTCGAATGAACTAACCGCAAGTCTACTCTCTCGACATGCCCGAGCTTCCTGAGGTCGAGATCACGGCACGCCGATTGGACTCTGCACTGACCGGAGCGCGCGTCGAATCGGCCCTGGCGCCGGGAATGAACGTGATGAAGACCTTCGAACCGCCGCTCGACGCGATGGCCGGGCGCGAGCTGACCGCGGTCCGTCGCATCGGCAAGATGCCGGTGGTCGAGTTCGGCGACCTGGCGCTGCTGATCCACCTGATGTCGGCCGGGCGGCTGCGTGTCTTCGACAAGCGGGCCTCACTCAAAGACCGTGCCTCGCGGGTCCTGATCCGGCTCGAGGACGGGCGCGAGCTGCGTCTGCGCGAGTTCGGCACCAAGCAGCGCGCCTGGGCGAAACTGCTCGCGACCGAGGCCGTCGAGGAGGACGAGGCGGTCGCCAGGCTAGGACCGGAAGCCTGGCCGGCACCCCCGCTCGGCGCCTTCGCCGCCGCGATCGACCTCCCCCGCCACCTGCACCCGCTCCTCCGCCACCAGGGCGACATCGCCGGCATCGGCCGCTCCTGGGTCGACGAGATCCTCTGGGAGGCGCGCCTCTCCCCCTTCAAGCAGGGCTCTGAGCTGAGCGACGAGGAGGTGGAGCGCCTCCACGGCGCCCTGCGCGTGCTCGGCGACGCGATCGCGCACTACGAGGAGACGATCGGCGCGGAGCTACCGGACAAGCTGCCGATGCCGCTGCAGGTGCACAAGCGCGAGGGCCAGCCCTGCCCCCGCTGCGGCACGACGATCGAGGCGGTCTTCTTCGCCGAGCACCAGACCAACTACTGCCCGCAGGAGCAGACCGGTGGCCGCGTGCTCAAGGACCGCCGCCTCTCCCGTCTGCTTAAGTAGGGATATGCGGAGACGCGCGATCGCACTCGCGGCCGGCCTCGTCAGCGTGGCGTTGCTCCTGCCCGGTGGGACGGCGAGTGCAGCGTTGACCGTCTCGGTCGGCGACTTCTTCTTCGCCCCCGCCCGCAAGACGATCTCCTCGGGCACCCAGGTTCGCTTCAACTGGGTCGGCAGCCAGCGCCACCACATCAAGAAGAAGAGCGGCCCCGGCAAGGGCTTCGAATCGAAAGCGACGAGCGCTCGCGGGGTCAACTTCGTCAAGCGCTTCAACAAGACCGGCGTCTACCGGCTGATCTGCACGATCCATCCGGAAGAAATGAAGTTGAAGCTGACGGTCAATTAGCCGGCTCGACGAGCAGGCTGAAGTCCAGAGTCGGCGCCGAGTGCGTCAGTGCGCCAACGGAAATGAAGTCGACCCCGGTCTCGGCGATCTCCCGCACCGTCTCCAGCGTCACTCCCCCAGAGGCCTCCAGGCGCGGGCCGTCCGTGCCCGCCTCCGCGTCGCGCAGCTTCACCGCCTCGCGCAATTCCGCCGCGTCCATGTTGTCGAGTAGCAGCCGGTCGGCGCCGGCGCCCAGCGCGTAGGCGGTCTCGTCGAGGTTGCGGCACTCGACCTCGACCGGCAGCTCGGGGTGCGCTGAGCGAGAAGCGTGGACCGCCTTGGCGAGCCCGCCCGCGAGCGCGATGTGGTTCTCCTTGATCAGGATGGCGTCGTAGAGGCTCATGCGGTGGTTCTGGCCGCCGCCCGCCGCTACGGCCGCCTTCTCCAGCGCCCGCAGGCCCGGCGTCGTCTTGCGCGTGTCGAGGATGCGTGCGCCGGTGCCGGCGGCCGCCTCGACATAACGCGCGGTCAGCGTCGCCACGCCGGAAAGGTGGCCAAGGAAGTTGAGCGCGGTGCGCTCGGCGGCCAGCAGCGCCGCCGCGGGTCCGCTCGCCAGCGCGACCTCGGCCGGTACGTCCTCGCGCCACTGGCCCTCGACGACCAGGCTGTCCACGTCGTCGACCCCGCACTGGCGCATCGTCTCCCTGACCAGCGCGAGCCCATAGACGACGCCGGGCTCCTTCTGCACGATCCGCGCTCGCGCCCGCGCGTCCTCGGGCACCGTCGCCGCGCTGGTCACGTCGCCCGCACCGACATCCTCAGCCAACGCCCGGGCTACTGCATCTCGCGCGAGCTCATCGAAATCAGCCATCCCGGCACCCTAGTCTCACACTCGACGTGCCGTGAGCGTTTAATCCCTGAGTGACCGTGATGCCCCCCTTCCAGGTACTACTCGAGGACCATGCAGCCGACGTGATGGCGGTGCTGCGCGGCGCGGTTGGCCGAGCCGACGCCGAGGACTGCTTCCAAGAGACCTTCCTGGCGGCGCTGCGCGCCTATCCGAGGCTCGACGACGACCGCAACCTACGTGGCTGGCTGCTGACGATCGCGCATCACAAAGCGATCGACCACCACCGCGCCAACGGGCGGCGGCCGCTGCCGGTGGCCGAGCCGGAGGAGATAGCGGGAGCCTCCACCGAGCCCGAGCTCGACGACGGGATCTGGGTGCTTGTTGGGGCCCTGCCGCCGAAGCAGCGTGCGGCGGTGGCGCTGCGCTACGCCTGCGACCTCCCCCACACAGAGATTGCCGCCGCGCTTGGCTGCTCGCCGGACGCAGCACGCCGCAGCCTCCACGAGGGAATCAAGCGACTGCGAAAGGAGCTGGCATGAAGAAGTCGCTGGAACAACTCGTCGACCGCGCCGCCGGCGAAGGCCTGCTCGACGTCGCCTACGCGATGGTCGACTCCCCCTTCGGACCGCTGCTCGCGGCAACGACCCCCAATGGCCTGGTCAAGGTCAGCTTCCCGGAGACCTACGACACCGATCAGACGCTGGAGGAGCTGGCGGCGCGGATCTCGCCGCGGGTGCTCGAGGCACCGGCGCGGCTGGAGGACGTTCGGCGTCAGCTCGACCTCTACTTCGAGGGGCGCCTGTACGAGTTCGACCTGCCGCTCGACTGGCAGCTCAGCAAGGGCTTCCGGCGGCGGGCGCTGCGGGCGATTGACCGCATCCCCTACGGCAAGACCCGCAGCTACACCCAGATCGCCCGAAGCGCCGGCAACGAGCGCGCCGTGCGCGCTGCCGGAACCGCCTGCGGCTCCAACCCAATCCCGATCGTCGTCCCCTGCCACCGCGTCCTGCGCAGCGGCGGCGCCCTCGGCGGTTACGGCGGCGGGCTGCCGATGAAGGAGGCCCTGCTGGAGCTGGAGGGCGTGGCAATTCGCTGATTGCGCTAAAGGTGGCACCGCGTCGGGCCGATGGATGCGCCCATGTCGACGAGGGGCCCCCTGCTTACCGTCCTGCTGCCGCTTGCGGCTCTCCTCCTGGCCACCGGCGCGCCGCTTGTCTCGGCGGCTGACGAACCGGCGGTAGACGACATCGCTTTCGAAGAAACCCTTGACCTCGAAGCGGAGGTAAGCGAAGAAATCGAAGAAGTGGTAATCGAATGCGAAACCGCCGAAGAAGAATTCGAAGAAGGCGAACTCGGCCAGGCGGCGGTTGATGCGATCTGCCATGAAGAGATCACCGCCTCGGCGGCCGGCAACAGCGCATCCGCTTGCCCCCTGCGCAGCGCCCACGCTCACGCCGCCGAGCGAAACAACAAGCTGAAGGTGACCGTCGGCTACACGGCGAACGAACCGACCCGCGCGACCGTGGAGATCCGCGCCGGCTCGACCCGTATCGGGTCACTGAAGCGCCGTCTCGGCAAGAGCGGCGTGCTGCGCATCACCAAGAAGCTGGGAGAGAAACAGGTCAACCGGGTAGTGGTTCGATTCAAGACCTCCTCCTGCGCGAAGTTCCAGACCAAATCGGTCAAGGTCGGCTGAACAGCTATTTGGCAGACGACGCGGCGGTCTTGTTCAGGTAATCCCTGATGAAGTCGTCGAGGTCGCCGTCGAGCACCCGCTGGGCGTCGCCGGCCTCATGGCCGGTGCGGTGGTCCTTGACCCGCTGATCGGGATGGAGGAAGTAGCTGCGGATCTGCGATCCCCAGGCGACTTCCTTGACCTCGCCGCGCTCCTTGGCCAGCCTTTCGGCCCGTTTGCGCTCCTCCAGCTCGATCAGCTTCGAGCGCAGCAGCTGCATCGCCACCGCCTTGTTCTGTGCCTGCGAGCGCTCGTTCTGGCACTGGACGACGAGGCCGGTCGGTACGTGGGTGATCCGCACGGCTGAGTCGGTCTTGTTGACGTGCTGGCCGCCGGCTCCCGACGCGCGATAGGTGTCCACGCGCAGGTCGGCGTCGTCGATCTCGACCTCGACCCCCTCGTCGACAAGCGGGCCGACGTCGACCTGAGCGAAACTGGTGTGGCGCCGCGCCGAGGAGTCGAAGGGGGAGATCCGCACCAGCCGGTGGACGCCACGCTCGGCGGCGAAAAGACCGTAGGTGTTCTCACCATGGGCAATGAAGGTGGCCGACTTAAGGCCCGCCTCCTCCCCCGGCGAGGCCTCCTTCATCTCGACCTCGAAGCCGCGTCCCTCCGCCCAGCGCAGGTACATCCGCAACAGGATCTCGGCCCAGTCCTGGGAGTCGGTGCCGCCAGCGCCGGCGTGAACCGAGACGACGGCATCGCCGGAGTCGTAGGTGCCGCTGAACAACCGTGCCTCTTCCAGCTCGGCCAGCCGCCGTTCGACCGACGCCATCTGGGTTGCCAGCTCGGCCGCCATCTCCTCGTCCTCGGCGGCCATCTCCGCCAGCTCGGCTAGATCGGCGGCCTCTGATTCGAGCTCCTCGAACGTCTCCAGCTTGCGCTGGGCGCGGGCGTGCGCGGCCGAGGTGCGCGCAGCCGCTTCCTGGTCGTCCCAGAAGCCGGGTCGGCCCATCTCCTCCTCGAGCCGCTCGGCTTCCTTCCGCAGCGAAGCCGGGTCAAAGGTAGTCCGAGAGCAGCTTCAACTGCTCGCGGATTTCGGCGAGCCGCGCCGGCACCGATTCGGTTGAGGCGACATCGGCCATGCCCAACAGGTTATTGGGCGGCCGCGGACGGCTCCGACGCCATCGGGGCCCTGGCCCCGATGATCCAAGTCGAAGCGGGGGCGATCACGCCGTCAGGGCCATCGAACTCAGCCAGCGCCTCGTGAAGATCGCGGGAGATCTTGGGGCGAATCTCATCGACACGGTCTCCCCAAAGCCGCAGAACCTCGCCCGCCGGCCCGATCGACATGTTGAATTCCACCGCGTGATCGAGGTCATTGCCGATCTTTATCGGCAGGTCGCAGCGCTGGAGGGAGATCGCCTCGAAGCCGGCGATCTTGAGCTGCTCGCTCACCGTGTCGGCGTTCGCCATCGAGAACGGCCCGGGACCGCAGGTCGGCTCGTCGGTCTCCTCTGGGTGCTCGAGGTACTCCTCGACGACCAGCTCGGCGCGACTCAACCAGTCGTTGTCCAGCTTGCGTCGCCAAACGGCGGCACAAAGGCGGCCTCCAGGGACGAGTGCTGCCCGCACGTTGCGTAGCGCCTGAACCGGGTTCGCAAAGAACATGATCCCCATACGCGAGAAGGCGTAGTCGAAACTCTCGGCAAACTCGGTGACCTGGACGTCGCCGGTCGTGAAGCGGACGTTCTCGACGCCGCTGCCCTCGACCTCGCTGCGCGCCTGCTCGATGAACGGCTCCGCGACGTCGATGCCGAGGGCCTCGCCATCTGGACCGACCAATGCCGCGAGCCGCTGGGTCGTGTCGCCGAAGCCGCAGCCGAGGTCGATCACCCTGTCGCCGGTCTTGGGCGGATGCGCCTCCATCGCCGCCTCACCGTGCGCGCCGAGACCGCTGGTCACGAGGTCGCGAAACTGGGAGAAGCGGTCGAACAACGGCCCGCTCCAGGCCTCGGTGGCCTCCTGATTCGATGCGGCGAGCTCCGTCATCGCGCCACATGGTACGCCCGCCACGCGGCCTCGCGATCCTCGAACGGGCGCCAACTGCGAACTAAACGGTCGCGAAGCTCGAAGAGCCAGGCCATCTCGTCAGTGGAGGCGTGCAACCCGCCCTCATCCCAGTGCCACACGCGTTTGATCAGGGCCAGGGCGCGGTCCCCGTCCTCGAAGAGCTCCTCCACCTCAATCGTCTGCTGCACGCCCCCGGGCGGTCGCGTTGCCCACACGCGCGCCGCGTCCTTGCCCTTCCTCAGCCCCTTCATCGAGTGCAGCTCGACCTCCGGATCCAACACCTCCACGAAGGCATCGAGATCCCGCTCGTTAAACGCGCGGATGAACTCTCGAATCGGATCGTGGATCACAGGGGCTGTCCCGGTAGGGGCGGAACGTCTTGTACTTTTTCGTCGAGAGTCCTGGGCGCCAGCAGTAATCCACAACTTCGAAAAAGTTAAGTGGAGTCCCTACCGGGACAGCCCCTAAGCACCATGGCACTTCTTGTACTTTTTGCCGCTACCGCACCAACAGGGGTCATTCCTGCCGATGTTCTTCTCGCGCTCGTCCTTGACGACCGTCTCGACGGCCTCAGCCGGCGGGGCGCCGTTGCCGCCGCCCGGCCGCGCCGTCCCTTCGGTCACGCTGACCGGCCCCGCAC
>JBAREU010000437.1:0-1704 GCA_049796515.1 Solirubrobacterales bacterium | reverse complement strand
ACGCAGGTCATCCCGCGCGACCGCCACGCGGTGCTGACCTCGCGCATCGCGATCGCCGGCGCCGGCCTGGAGCGCTTCGCCACCGAGGTCCGCAACCTGCAGCGCACGGAGGTGCGCGAGGTCGAAGAGCCATTCGCCGCCGGCCAGAAGGGCTCTTCGGCAATGCCGCACAAGCGCAACCCGATCCGCACCGAGCGGATCACCGGCCTGGCCCGGGTGCTGCGCGGCTACGCCCAGACGGGACTGGAGAACATCGCCCTCTGGCACGAGCGCGACATCTCCCACTCCGGTGCCGAGCGGGTGATCCTCCCCGACGCGACGATCGGCCTCGACTACATGCAGGACCTGGCGGCGAAGGTCGCCGCCGAGATGACGATCCGCGCCGACCGGATGAGGGAGAACCTCGAGCTGACCCACGGCGCCCTCTTCAGCCAGCGCGCCCTCACCGCCCTGGTCGAGTCCGGCCTCACCCGCGACGACGCCTACCGCGTCGTCCAGGAGAACGCCCAGCGCGCCTGGGACACCGGCACCCACTTCCGCAACCTGCTCGCCGAGGCGGCCCCTGACCTGGACCTGGACGCGGTCTTCGACTACGACGCCTACCTCGGCCACGTCCCGGCGATCTTCGAGCGCCTCGAAGCGCTGCACTGACACCCCGGCCCGCCACGCACTAAACGCGGGCGGAGAGCGCCCCAAGCGCGCGCCATAGCTCCTGCGTATCTCCGACCACCCACGCTTCCTCGATCAGACCATCCTCGAACCGGAAGAAGGCTGCGCCGACGTATTCGATACGTGCGCCCGTCGGCTCGATCCCGGCGAGGGTGCCGCGATGGGTGCCAGTCCAGGTCATCCGGGTCACGACACGATCTCCAGATGCGAGGATCTCGTCGATGCGGTTGTGCCAATCGGGGAAGGCGGCTCGGACGCCCTCGATGTAGCGCTTGAACTCGTCCCGCCCCTCGCACACGGTTCCCAGCGACCCCCGAAAGCGAAGCGTCGTGGAAACGATCTCGTCGGCGACCTCGAGCCGCCAGCGATTCCACAGCTCGTCGTAGAAGCGACGAACGGTGGCTTCGTTCATCAGACCGGGATTACCGTCAGGCCAGCCACGCCGTTGAGGGCGTCGAAGTCCGCATCCTGGGTGAAGACCGAGATGTCGAGTAGGCCGCGGAGGGCCGGCTGTGAGCTCATCGGATCGGGCCCAGGTCATCGGTCGCATCACCGGCGATGCGCTCCAAATCGGCGACCGGCCTTCCCGACAGGGTGATAACGACAGACTCGCCGCCTTCGACCCGGCGCAGGACATCGGCTGTGTTGTTCCTCAGCTCTCTAGTCGTTACTTCTACGATGATGCGACAAAACGTAGCACTGATGCATTTGCGCCTCGGAAGTAGGATTGCGCGCTGATGATCCTCTACACCTGCGGGCAGAAGAAAACGGGGCCGGCGTTCGCGCATCCGTGCGCGAAGGCGGCGAAGGCTCTCGATGCCGCGGGGTACAAGTACGAGCTGCGGACTGTCGGCACCTACCGGCTGATGCCCTGGACGTGGGGCAAGCGGGACGAGGAGCGGGCCGAGGTGAGGAAGCTGAGCGGTACCAACGAGGTGCCGGTCCTCGTCCTCGACGACGGCGAGGTCGTCTCCGGCTCGGGCACTATCGCCCGCTGGGCCAAGGAGCATCCGGTGGCACGTGCCGGTAGTTAGC
>JBAREU010000436.1:0-2407 GCA_049796515.1 Solirubrobacterales bacterium | reverse complement strand
GAGCAGACGCGGGACACGCTGATCGCCCAGCTCTCCGTCGCCCAGCGCGCCGCCGAGCAGCGGGCGCGTCAGGCGGGGCGCGAAAGGATGCAGGAAGCCAGTCCCCTCGAGCGGGCGATGAGCTGGTGGCGGCACAGGCTCTAGCACGGGCGTTCCTGCCCGCCAAGTCCTTCCTCGAGCAGTTGGGGAGCATGATGATCCTCACCGCTCGCACCCTCGTCTCTGCCGTCAGGCCGCCGTATCCCTATGGCGAGGAGCTGGTTGGTCAGTTCCTCTTCGTGCTCAAACTGTCCTGGTTCCCGATGACGATCTCGACCTTCGCCCTCTGCCTGGGCGCGCCGGGACTGCAGGCTGCTGGGATTCTCTCCCTGGTCGGCAATCTGGACCGGCTGGGCGGCTTCTTCGTCGTCACTGCGGTCCGCTTCATCGGCCCGATCGTCACCGCCGCGGTCGTCGCCGGCGTTGCCGGAACGGCGATCACCGCCGACCTCGGCGCGCGCAAGATCCGTGAGGAGCTCGATGCCTTGCAGGTGCTTGGCGTCGACCCAATAAAGAACCTGGTCGTGCCGCGCTTCCTGGCGCTGATGGTGATCACCGGGTTGCTCGACATCTTCGCGGTCGTCTTCGGCATGAGCGCGGGTATTGCCGCCGAGTTGCTCTACGGCCAGTCGCTGGGGGGTTTCTTCGCGACGCTCTTCGACAACGCCCTGATCACCGACCTCGCGGCGTCGGTCGCGATGTGCTCGATGTTCGGGGCGATCATCGCCGTCGTTTGCTGCTACAAGGGGATGACCGCTTCTGGGGGGCCGGCCGGAGTTGGTCGCGCGGTCAATCAGGCGGTGGTGATCGCCTTCATGGGGGTTTTCGCCTTCCTCTACCTGTTCACGACGGTCCTGCTCGCAACCAACCCCGAACTGCAGTCGATCCGGTGAGTGGGGAGGCGGTTGGTTGATCGGCTGGCTGGACGTCCCGCGTGGTTGGCTCGACGCCTTTGGCGAGATCGCCCGCTTCGGCTCACGGGTTGCCGGGCTCGTCTACTCGGGCCGTGTGTTTCGCTTCTTCGGTGAGAGCCTGCGCCAGGCCGGCATCCTGATCCTCGGCTCCGCCCTGATCATTTGGGCATTCGTCTTCATCCTCGGGCTCCAGTGCGGGGTGATTGGCGCTTACTTCAACCGCTCCATCGGCGCTCCCTCGCTGGCCGGCCTCTTCTCGGCTTACTGCGACCTGCGCGAGGGGTTGCCCTACGCCTTCGGCTACATCCTCTCGGCAAAGGTCGGCACCGGGATCGTCGCCGAGCTGGGCGCAATGCGTATCTCCGACGAGATCGATGCGCTCGAGGTGATGGGCATCCCGCCAGTCACCTTCCTCGCTGCGACGCGGTTACTGGGTGCCTGGATGGCCATCCCGTTTCTCTATCTGGTCGGCGTTGGGGTGGCGTACTTCGCCAGCTACCTAGCGGTGGTGGAGCAGGTCGGCGACGTCTCCTCGGGCGGTTACCTGCTGATCTTCTGGACGTACCAGGACTTCATCGACGTGATCTTCAGCCTGACCAAGGGAATGGTGATGACCACGGTCATCGTTTTGGTCGGCTGCTACTACGGCTACACGGCCTCCGGCGGCCCGGTCGGGGTGGGGACGGCGACCGCGAAATCGATGGTCGTCAACATCATCATGGTTCACATCATCGGCATGCTGGGCACGCTGATCTTCTACGGCGCAAATCCACGGGCCCCGATAGGCGGCTGACGCGCTCAGGCGGCCAGGCTCGCCGCGATCCGTCACTCATAGTTTGAACGGTCCGATTTGTGGCAGCATAGGGGCGATGGCACCTTTGGCGGATGCCGAGATCGAGGCCAGGCTAACGGAGCATCCCGGCTGGGAGCGGAGTGGCTCGGCGATTCGCAAGGACTTCAAGCGCGGCGACTTCGTCGGCTCGGTGAACTTCGTCCGCAGCCTGGTCGAGCCGGCCGAGGAGATGAACCATCACCCGGATCTGGAGATCTCCTGGGACACCGTCACAGTCTCGCTCTCCACGCACGCCGATGGCGGCGTCACCGACGCCGACTTCGAGCTGGCGACGAAGATCGACGCGCTCACCTGAGGACCCCCACCGCCGCTACGGTGGTCAGGTGGCAGAGGAGCTGAGAATCGACGAGCGGCTCTCGATCCCACTGGCGGAGGTGGAGTTGCGCGCCAGCCGATCATCTGGCCCTGGCGGTCAGCACGCGAACGTCACCGCGTCCAGGGTCGAAGCGGTCTTCGACGTGCGCACCTCCGCTGCGCTGGACGACTCGCAGCGGACGCTGCTGCTCGAGCGGGCCGGGCCGGTCATCACCGCCGTGGCCCAGGAGGCGCGCGGCCAAGCCCGTAACCGCGAGCTGGCGCTGGAGCGGTTGACGGCGAAGAT
>JBAREU010000435.1:0-2694 GCA_049796515.1 Solirubrobacterales bacterium | reverse complement strand
GGGCGGCAAAAAGGGACTGATCGTCAACAGCACCGATCTCTGCATCGCAAAGCGCCGGGCAAACGTCCGCCTCGATGCCCACAGCGGCAAGCGGATCACGATCAAGCCGGTGGTCAAGGCGAGCTGCAAGCGCAAGTCGGGCAAACGCCGCTGACACGGCGGCGGCGGGCCGTCGGCGAGATCATCGGGTTCTTCGTATCCTTCTCCGGACCAAATAGGACGAAAGGAACCGATGGCAACCGCCACCGCAAACTACAAAGTCGCCGACATCGGCCTCGCTGACTTCGGGCGCAAGGAGATCGCCCTCGCCGAGGTGGAGATGCCTGGCCTGATGCAGACTCGCGAGGAGTTCGCGGCTGAGCAGCCGCTGAAAGGGGCGCGGATCACCGGCTCGCTCCACATGACGGTGCAGACCGCCGTGCTGATCGAGACTCTGGTCGCCCTCGGCGCCGAGGTCCGCTGGGCCAGCTGCAACATCTTCTCCACGCAGGACCACGCCGCCGCCGCGATCGCCGCCGCCGGCATTCCCGTCTTCGCCTGGGAAGGCGAGACCCTGGAGGAGTACTGGTGGTGCACCGAGCAGGCCCTGCTCTGGCCCGACAGTGAGGGCCCGAACATGATCCTCGACGACGGCGGCGACGCCACCCTGCTCGTCCACAAGGGCGTTGAGTTCGAGAAGGCGGGCGCCGTGCCCGACCCGGCCTCGGCCGACTCGGAGGAGTTCCGCGTCGTGCTTGAGACCCTGCAGCGCTCGCTCGAATCCGACCCGCAGCGCTGGACCCAGATTGCCGAGGGGATCAAGGGGGTCACCGAGGAGACGACCACCGGCGTGCACCGGCTCTACCAGCTGGCTGAGACCGGTGACCTGCTCTTTCCGGCGATCAACGTCAACGACTCGGTCACCAAGTCCAAGTTCGACAACCTCTACGGCTGCAGGCACTCGCTGATCGACGGGATCAACCGCGCCACCGACGTGATGATCGGCGGCAAGGTCGCCGTCATCTGCGGCTACGGCGACGTCGGCAAGGGCTGCGCCGAGTCGTTGCGCGGCCAGGGCGCCCGCGTGATCGTCACCGAGATCGACCCGATCTGTGCTCTGCAGGCGGCGATGGAGGGCTACGAGGTGCGGACGCTCGAGGACGTCGTCGAGACGGCCGACATCTTCATCACCGCCACCGGCAACAAGGACATCATCGCCGCCGATCACATGGCACGGATGAAGCACAACGCGATCGTCGGCAACATCGGTCACTTCGACAACGAGATCGACGTCGCCGGGCTCGAATCCTCGCCGGCCGAGAGGGTCAACATCAAGCCGCAGGTCGACGAGTGGCGCTTCCCCGACGGCCACTCGATCATCCTCCTCTCCGAGGGCCGCCTGCTCAACCTCGGCAACGCGACCGGACACCCGAGCTTCGTGATGTCGAACTCGTTCACCAACCAGGTGATCGCGCAGATCGAGCTCTACGGCCAGCCCGACGGGTTCACGGCCAAGGAGGTCACCGTGCTGCCCAAGCACCTCGACGAGAAGGTCGCGCGACTGCACCTCGCGGCGCTCGGCGTCAACCTGACCGAGCTGTCCGAGGGGCAGGCCGCCTACCTCGGCATCCCGGTCGAGGGTCCCTACAAGCCCGATCACTACCGTTACTAACCAGGGCACCTGAGCCAATGCGCGCGATGATCCTGGCGGCCGGGCTCGGCACCCGGCTGCGACCGATTACTTACGGGATGCCGAAGCCGA
This sequence comes from Solirubrobacterales bacterium, assembly GCA_049796515.1. GTDB lineage: Bacteria > Actinomycetota > Thermoleophilia > Solirubrobacterales > 70-9 > VRUE01. The sequence continues at coordinate 953 of JBAREU010000435.1, read as the reverse complement.
TGGTGCCTGTGCTGAACCGGCCGGTGATGGAGCACATCGCGCGGCTCCTGGCGCGGCACGGGTTCAGCGAGGCGATCGCCAACCTGCACTGGTTCCCGGAGCTGATCGAGGGCTACTTCGGCGATGGTTCGGAGCTCGGCCTCGAACTCTCCTACAGTCGCGAGGAGAAGCTGCTGGGGACCTCGGGCGGCGTGCGCTACGCAGCCGATTTTCTCGGCGACTCGTTCCTGGTCATCTCCGGCGATGCCCTCACCGACATCGACCTCGCAGCGATGCGCGAGTTCCACGAATCGCACGACGGAATCGCGACCCTGGCGACCAAGCGGGTTGCCGACACGAGCCAGTTCGGCGTCGCGATCACCGACGCCGAGGGCCGGATCCAGGGCTTTCAGGAGAAGCCCGATCCCGCCGAGGCGCTCTCAGACCTCGCCAACTGCGGCATCTACATGTTCCGCAAGGAGATCTTCGACTTCTTCCCTGGGCCGGGGGAGGCGAAGCTTGCGGGCCCCGACGACCCACCAGGCTTTGCCGACTGGGCGACGGACGTCTTCCCGGCACTTCTGGAGGGGGACGTGCCCTTCTACTCGCACGAAATCGACGCCTACTGGAACGACATCGGCAACCTCGATGAGTTGCGGCAGGGGAACCTCGACGCCCTACACGGCGAGGTCACGGTCGAGCCCGGCGCTCCCGAGGTGGCAGATGGTGTGCGCGCGGCAAGCTCGCTCAACGGCGCCGAGGTGACCGCGCCCACGCTGGTCGGCGAAGGGGTGGAGATAGGCGCGGATGTGCGGATCGAGGGTCCGGCGATCATCGGCGACGGCTGTCGGATCGGTGACAATGCCTGCATCCGCGACTCGATCCTGCTCGAAGGGACCGATTTGTCGCGGGGAGCGATCCTGATCGGCGGTATCGCGGCTCGCCAGGGCCGAGCGTAACGTCCAGGGCTGCAG
>JBAREU010000434.1:0-2111 GCA_049796515.1 Solirubrobacterales bacterium | reverse complement strand
CGGCGCTCGAGATCGGCGATGCCGCCGAAGGGATCGATCGGCTCCCCACCCGCCAGCGGCACCGCGACCGCCCCCAAGGTGAAGTCGCGCGCGGCCAGGTCGGCCTCGATCGTCTCGCCGCGCAGCGCGGTGGCATCGAGCTGCCAGGAGCCGTCACGGGCGACCGCCCGCCAGGTCGCGAACTCGGACGAGAGCTCAAAGGCGTGCCCGCCGCCCTCGCGCGCGACCGCCCTCACCGCCCGCTCAGGATCGCCGGCCAGGGCGAGATCGAGATCGGTCACATCGCGGCCCAAGGCCGCGTCGCGGACCGCGCCGCCGGCAATCCACACGCCCTCCCCGCCAGGCAGTGCCCGACGGACGAGACCGACCAGCGGCGAGGAGTCGAGTCGGTCGGACAGCAGGCTCACGCGTGTTCGCGCGGGACCCGGGCTGAGATTCCGCAGGTGATCTCGTAGTTGATCGTGCCCAGCCGCCTGGCGAGGTCCTCGGCAAGGATCGTCTCTCCTCCTTGCGAGCCGATCAGCACCGCCTCGGCGCCGGCCTGGACCTTGCTGTCGGGCCCGAGGTCGACCGTCACGTTGTCCATCGAGACCGTGCCGACCAGGGGGAAGCGCCACCCGTCGACGATGACTTCGGCGTTGTTTGAGAGGCCACGACGGACGCCGTCGCCGTAGCCCAGCGGCAGCACGCCGACACAGGTCTCCCCGCCGGCGCGCCAGGTCTGCCCGTAGCCGGCGCTGTCGCCATTGTCGAAGGGCTTCACGTCGGCGACGTAGGAGCGCAGCGAGAGCGCCGGTCGCAGGCCGCGCTCGGCCGGGTCGCCCTGGAAGGGGTCGAGCCCGTAGACGGCGACGCCGCAGCGGGCCATGTCGAAGTGCGAGCGGCGGTCGCGGAAGACCGCGGCGCTGTTGGCGGCATGGACGAGGACCCCAGGGACCTCGCTCCTGACGGCCTCGGCAAGGGAAGCAAAGCGGTCGAGCTGTTCATCGAAGAAGCCGGAGCTCATTTCGTCGGCGGTGGCGAAATGGGTCCACACGCCGGCCGGCTCGAGATTGGGGCTCTCGGCGCAGGTGCGCAGCAGGTCCAGCACCTCGGCCGGATCGCGGTTGCCCAACCTGCCCATACCGCTGTCGTACTTGACGTGGACCTGGGCCGGGCGACCGTGAGCGCGGGCCCGCGCGGCGACGAGGTCGAGGAAGCCTTTCCGCCAGACGGAAACCTCCGCGCCCGCCTCGAGCGCCGTGTCCAGCTCATCCGGCGCCAGCGCCCCCATCGTCAGCAGCGGAACGTGGGCTAAGCGGCGCCCGATCCGCTCGGCCTCAGCGGCGGTGGCAACCGCCAAGCGCGTCGCCCCGCCGGTCAGGGCGGCCTCGGCACAGGCCACGTCACCGTGCCCGTACCCATCGGCCTTAACCACGGCGCAGAGCTCCGCCTCCCCCAGCTCGGCCTTCAGCCGCGCGCAGTTGTCCCGCACGGCGCCAAGATCGATCCGGGCAACCGCCCGCACCATGGTCAGTCCTCGACTAGCGCGGCAAGCGCGTCGGCCCTGGTGACCATGCCGACGAAGCGGCCCTCGTCGTCGACCACCGGGAGGTGGTTGTGGTGACTCTCGGCGATCTTCCGCGCCACAGTCTCGGCGCTGGCGTAGTCGTGGACGACAACCGGATCGGCAGTCATCAGCTCCGAGACCTTGGTCGCGAACGCCTTATCGAGTCGCTCCTCGAAGCCTTTCATCGAGCCGACGAAGACGATGCCACCCATGATGTTGAGGTAATGCGGCAGGTGGAGATCGGACTCCTCGTCGCTGAGGACGAGGTCGGACTCGCTGACAATTCCGACCACGTGGCCCTCCCCGTCGACGACCGGTATCGCGCCCTTGTCGGTCTTGGCGAGGAGCTCGATCGCATCGCGGGCACCGGCGTCGGGGGAGACGCTCGGCACGGAGCTGTCCATGATCTCGGCAGCGGTCTTCATCAGGCGCGAGGTTATTCGACTTGTCGGATCTGCAACCCGGCGGGGATCGAGTCGATCACGTCAGTCGCAATCACCGACTCGGCGGCGCCGATGCGGGCTGCCGCGTCGCGCCCGGCGTGGGCGTGGGCGATGACCGC
>JBAREU010000433.1:0-21232 GCA_049796515.1 Solirubrobacterales bacterium | reverse complement strand
GTACGAGCGCGTCGCCGGCCGGGCGGCGGGCGGGCTCCGTGCGGCCGAACTCACGCTGGATGTGGACGAGCAGGGGGTCGATGCCGAAGGGTTCGATCTCGGCCGGCGGGTCGAGACCCTGCGTCTCCGTTGCGATCGCACGCAGTCCCTCGAACAGCGAGGTCCGCGCCGCGAGGCTGGGGCTCTCCTCCTCGTGCGGCAGGGCGACAGTCACCTCGGTCACCCCGCTCAGCAGCTCGAGCAGGCGGCGCTGATTCGGGGTCAGATCGCCTGGCTCGTAGAGGAAGACCGGCCGCTTGCGCCAGGACGCCGGCGCCGCCCGCAGCGACTCGCTCGCGCCGAGCGCGACGCCGTGCGCGTCGAGTAGGCCGAGGCGATCCCGCACCGCGGCGTAAGCGGCGAACAGGGCGGCGAGGTCGCCGAGGTAGGCCGAGGCCTCCAGCGTTTGCGCGCCGGACCCCAGCGAGGCCGGTTCGAGGCCGGCACCCTGCAGCTCATCGAGCAGGCGCTCGAAGGGAATCGCGAAGCCCGGCGGTGCCGCGGAGCGTCGCAGCGGACCCAGTTCACTCTGCTGCGACCGGATCCCCAACGAGATCGCGGCGAGCCGCTGGGCGGGCGTCAGCTCACCAGCCGGCTGGGCGCCCCCGCATCGCGCCACCTCGCGGAAGAGCTCGTCGAAGGTGAGCACCGAGCCGCCGAGCGCGGCGCCGGCCTCGCAGAGACTGCGCTCGAAGCGGAAGACGTCGTCCAAGGTCGGCAGGACGAGGACCGGGTTGCGGTCCAGGGCGTCGCGAAAAAGCGTTTGTATCCGGTCGGCGCGGCCGGAATTGGGGGGTCCGTGGATCAGTTTCAGCGGCATATCGGCAAGCGACCCAGCATAGGTCGGGCTCCGGCGTGCCCCAAGCGCTGGCGAGCCCTGTCGGGAAGCCGCAAATGGCGCGGTTCCCGCCCCCGCTTTGCCGTCTTCCGCTCCATCTAGATTGAGCCCAGCAAATGGCACTCTGCTTCGTAGACCCAGCTGACGCGATTCGCGCGATCTCCGACTCGATCGGCCGCGAGGCCCGCCGGCAACTGCTCGGCGAGGCCGTTCGCTCCTGGGTCGACGAGATCCCCGACGACGAGCTCGAGGTCCACTACGCGAAAGCGCTCTCCGAGCTCGACGAGCACGACCTCTCGATGCTCGCCGCCTGGCATGGCTCGCTGGAGCTCGGTCAGCCGGTCCCCAACCGCGACTTTCTCATGGGCGCCTTCGGCTCGCTCGGTGAGAACCGCCGCGAGGCGCTGAAGCTCGCCGCCGGCTTCCGCGGCGAGGAGGCGGTGGACGCAGGCGTCACCGAAGACGACGCCCTCGAGCTGGTCCTCGACCTGCTCTCCCCGCCCCGCCTGATGGAGCTCGCCGTCGAGGCGGTCGACCTCTACGTCTGGGACCGCGCCGGCTCCGACAACTAGTCGGTCGGCAGGTCTTACTCCTCGCCTTCCGACTCCGAGATCTTGAACTTGCCGCGCTGCCTGACGCTGGGCTCGAAGGCAAGCCCCTCGAGTAGGTCTTCGGGTGGGATGCCCAGGGCGCCCACCAGCTTGACGAACGTGTCGAGCCGGGGGAGGTGCTTCGCTCGTTCCAGTTGCGAGACCTGGGTGCGGTGGACTTCCGTCATTGACGCGAGTTCTTCCTGCGAGAGCCCCGCTTTTTTCCTGTAGTGCTTCAAGTTTTCCCCGAAGCGCTCAGCCAGCTTCTCTCTAGACACACGCGGAGTCTCCTGTCTGCTTAGGGTCCAAGCAACAGAATCAATCAGGCAGAAAAAACACTACAAGCCCGAAATAGCGCACGTCGGGTCGGCGCCTGTGGGAGGACAGACGCCGACCCTCTCTGCCTACCTAGCCTGATTACGCGCTCTTCGAAATCGAAGGCGCAGGAGTTGCGCTTGGGACTTCCTTGGTCCGCATTGGCTCACCTCCCTTCATCAGGAGCCCTTGCCGATCGACAAGGCTGGGATGGTCTTTACGACCTCCTTGGTCTGCATCTCCTTCACCTCCCTCTCGTTCAGGAGCCTTTGGTGATTGCCGGGGCGGGAATGGTCTTCGCGACCTCGTTGACCAACATTCACCTACCTCCTTTCGGGATTAGATAAACAACTTGATCCTTTAAATCAGGAAATGGTTTCGCCAAACAGTGCAGCGTGGGACGAAACGCCTAAAGCGCGGCGCGGATCTGCCCGATCGCCTGCTCGTTGTCCTGGAAGTGGACAGCGGTCATGCCGGCGCGTTCGGCGCCTTCGCAGTTGACGAGGATGTCGTCGACGAAGAGGCAGGACCCCGCGGGTAGGCCCAGGCGGTCGAGGGTGATCGCGTAGATCTTCGATTCGGGCTTGCGGCAGCCGACGAAGCCGGAGTCGACGACGGTCTCGAAGATCTCGTCGACCGGCAGCATCGGGCGCCACCACGGCTCCCACTCGCGCACGTTGTTGGTCAGCATCGCCATCCGGTAGCCGGCGCCCTTCAGCTCGCGCATCAGCTCGATCATCGGCGAGTTCGGGTTGAGCGCCTCGAAGTAGATCTCTTTGAAGCGGTGCATCTCGGGACGGTGGCCGAGCAGCGGCTCGAGGCTGTCGGTGAGCTGCTCCAGAAAGGCGGTCTCGGTGATCTCACCTCGCTCCATCTCGAAGAGAGGGTTGTCGCCATTGGCCTCGGTGGCGGCCTGCATGGCCTGGCCGAGCACCTCGGCCTTGATCCCCGTCTCGTCCTGAAAGGCCATGAACGACTGGATCAGCGGCGTGGTGAGCACGCCGCCAAAGTCGGAGACCACCGCCTCGATCCGACCGCCTTGCTCAGCCATCTCCGCGGACCAGCTCGTAGTGGCCGAGGCCCTCGCGTCCCTCGACCGACCAGCGGAAGAAGGCGATGGCGGAATCCATGCCGGGCCGGCGCACCTTGGCGGCGCTGATCAGCGTCCCGGCCCCGCGCATCGGCTGTCCCTCCTCGCCGTCGGTCCACAACTCGAGCGTCGCCCGCCGTTGCACGCCATCGGGTCCGTACTCGGTCGAGAGAAGCGTCTCGGAGACCTCGACCGGGGCGCCATCGGGGTCGCAGATGACGGCGGTGACCTGCTCGTCGCCGTGCTCGGCCGATCCCGGCGGGCGCACGGCGCTGATCGCCAGCAGCCCTCCGTCGGTGAAGACGATCCCTATCGAGCGCCGCAGCGCCTCGTCCGAGTCCCTGCTCATGATGTAGAAGCCTATGGAACTGGCCACGATCCGCAGCGCCGAACCGCATGGCGATGCCGCCGCCTGCGTTGCCATCTACGCCCCGCACGTCGAAACGGGCGCCACCTCTTTCGAGGAGGAGCCGCCCGGCGCGGCCGAGTTCGCCAAGCGGATCGCCGACCTCGCCAAGACCTATCCCTGGCTCGTGGCCGACCGGGAAGGTGAGGTGGTCGCCTACGCCTACGCCTGCCCTCACCGAGCGCGACCCGCATACCGGTGGGCCGTCGAGGTATTCGTCTACGTCAGGGCGGACGAGCACGGCCACGGCCACGGGCGGGCCCTCTACACCGAGTTGATCGAGCGGCTGCGGCGCCAGCGCTTCCACGTCGCCTGCGGCGGGATCACGCTTCCCAACGAGGCCAGCGTCGCCCTGCATGAGAGGCTCGGCTTCGTCGCTGTCGGGGTCTACCGCAGGATCGGCTGGAAGGACGGTGCCTGGCGCGACGTCGGTTGGTGGCAGCTGGAGCTGCAGCCGCCGGGCATGGAGCAGCCCGCCGAGCCACTGCCGCCTGAGCCTTAAGAGCCTGTCTAGGTCCGGCCCCGGCTACCATTGGCCGATGCCAGAGAACCAAACCGACATGCTGACCGAGGACGACGTGCTGGAGGCGCTCGAGGAGGTGATCGATCCCGAGCTGGGGCTCGACTTCGTCTCGCTCGGCCTCGTCTACGACGTCGACATCGAGGACGAGGACGTCTACGTGACCTTCACGCTGACCACCCCCGCCTGCCCGATCGGCCCCCAGGTCTCCGAACAGATGAAGGAGTTCGTAGGCGACCTCCCAGGCGTCAGCGCCGTCCACCCGAAGATGATCTTCGACCCCCCCTGGTCCCCGGAGATGATGTCCGAGGACGCCAAGTTCGCGCTGGGCTTCTAGCCAGGGATTGCGGGGTCATGGGGGGTCAATGGGGGTCGGTTTCATCCCCATCCCATCCCCACGAGCATCCCCACGAACCTGACCCGATTCCTTGCCAGTCCATATCCGCTCGCTTCCTTTGCGTTGTGACCCATGCCTTCAGACGAGCGGCACTTTTCGATTGATCTCGCTGAGAAGGTCGTCCAAGCTGAAGCGGGTCGGATCCCGCACCGCCGCCGATTGCCCGCCGGGCGTCTCCACGTCGCGGCGGAACTCAGCGATTACCGGCTCAACTCTTTCAGCAGAGGTCAGGACGAGTTCGTCCTCGTAACCCGGTAAATGCCGCCAAAGCCGGTGATACCAGCGCTCTTGGCCTTGCACGGCAACTAACTCCCGTTCCGCTGTGTGCAGTCGGTCGCGCCACAGATGGAGCGTTCGCGTCTTGGTCGCAGATCGAGCGTTGAGATGCGATCCGTCCTCGATATGGAGGCCCTGCGTATTGCTGATTCTCCGTAGCTCTTGCACCAGCTCGTGGTAGGTGTCGGCCACCCAAAGTTCCACGTCCTCATTCAGCACCTTGACGGCGTAGTCGTGCGCGCGAAGGTCACCCGGGACGGAAGCGAGCCGGACAGCGAGCCAAGCCAGCCCAGTTAGCACCCCACCGACAGCGCCACCCGCGAGTGCGATGAGCAGGGTTTCGCTAGTGGTTGGCCCGGAGTCGATAGTGGGTGGATTTTGGCTGGATGCTCGGTCGGCAACTTAGGGTTCAGACCCGTCCAGGTAGGCATCCAACATCGCGCGTGCTTCAACCTCACTCCCCGGCATCAGGTGGCCGTAGCGGTCAAGAGTGATCGTGATCGTCGCGTGGCCCAGGTAGGTGCTCAGGGTCTTGGCGTTGAGGCCAGCGGCGATACCGATGCTGGCGAACGTGTGGCGGCCCTCGTGGAAACCGAGCGGCTTGAGCCCTGCCTCCTCCCATCGCGCGTAGGTGCGGCGGCGCAGGATGCCCGGGTCGGTCGGCCACTCAGGGTTGTTGGTGCTCGGGAAAAGAAGGCCGTCGCTCGGGTGATCAAGCAGGACAAGATGATCGACCAAGAGCGCAGCGAGCCTGTCGATGATCGGCACGCTGCGCGGCTTACGGGACTTCGTTGGGATGAACTGCTTGGTCCCGCGATCCCAGCTCCGGTGGACGTGAATCCAGCCGCCATCGAGATCAACGGCGGCAACGTCGAGCGCCAGTAGCTCCCCGAGACGTAGACCGGCGTAGACGGCGAGACCGAGCGTGGCCCGGTCGTTGGGCCGCATCGCGGCTATCAGTCTCTCTGCTTCGGCGGGGGAAGCGATCCGGTCACGCGTCTTCTGTCCTGCCGGAAGCCGAAGTCCGACGCAGGGATTCACATGGACCCACCCGCGCAGTTCCGCGAAGCCGATCAAGGCCCGCAGCGCCGCCACGATGTTCCTGATCGTGGACGGCGACCTGTCCGCCGTCGTCAGTCCGTCAACCCAGCGTTGGAGTTCTGGACGCTGAAGGCGGCTGATCCGCTTCGACCCCAGCTCGGACACCGCGTGATTGTTGAGGTCGTGCTCGTAGCCCCGAATGGTGCTCGGCTTGTAGGCGTGCCCGCCTTTCTGACGGAACGTGTTCGACTTCATATCGGCGATGAATTCCTCCGCCGCTTCGGAGACGGTCGGCCCGGCTGCGGCCGACAGCGTGCCCGCCTGGAGGCGCGCTTGCGCGTCTACCCGCCAGGACCGTGCCTCGGCTAGTGATCCCGTCCACGGCCCCCGGATGTACTTGCCGACGGACTTGTCGTGGGCGGTGCCCCTGTATCGCTTCTGCCCCTTCGTGTCCTCTCGGACTTCGATCCCTTGCAGGGCCGGACTACGCTTCTCAGTGCTCATGGAGTGTCCTCTCTATGGGCCATGCCCCCGGCCGCTGCAACGGCGCGGGGGCGCTTGATCGCTGCTGGCATTCTAGATGCCGGTCTTGTCGCGATCAACGTGGCGTTGCCCGCCAGCCACTTTTCGATCTCTGGGATAGGGATGATTCGCAGGCTTCCACGACGGACGATTCGCAGCTCGGGTTGAACGTGGCGCTTGAATGACGACTCGCTCATCCCGACCGCTTCGGCGGCCTCCTCGACCGTCAGGCCGAGGCGAGGGGGTGAAGGGCGGTTTGGCATCTGTTCCTGTTGTCCACCACGGATGTCGTTTGCATCGGCCATTTGCATCGGATATGTCCGAAAACTTCCGCAAACGCCCCCGGAGATTCGCGGCGGTCCTGCGACGCCGGGAGCGGGGGAGGACAGCCACGAACCCACAGCCAGGCAATCCCCCAAGCCAAGATCAACCAGCCAGCAAAGGGCCGCCAGCAAGGCAAGAGCCAACGGCAAGAAGCCAGGCATTCATGGCAGCGATCCAGCCATGAAAAGCCACCCAGACCGAACCCCTAACAGCCAACAGCAACCACCCTCACGCACTATCACCGCCCTCCGGTGAACTTCCGGGGGCGCCTGCGCCTCCGGCCTGATGTCTCAGGCGATGAGCGCTCCATCGCCACCCGATGCATTCAGCCCTCCCGGCCGACAGATGGGTTGAAGATGCTCACCATCGGCAAGCTCGGGATCGGCCAGGAGCGCTACTACCTCGACAAGGTCGCGGAAGGCGCTGAGGACTACTACTCCGGCGAGGGCGAGGTCGCCGGGGAATGGCTCGGCGACGCCGCCGAGGACCTGGGCCTCTCGGGCGAAGTTGAAGCGGCCCAGCTCGAAGCGATGCTGACCGGCCGAAACCCGGTGAACGGCGAGCCGCTTCTCGGCATGAACGGCGTCCCCGCCAAGGGCGGAGTCCCCGGCTTCGATCTCACCTTCTCGGCTCCCAAGTCCGCCTCCTTGCTTTGGGGCCTCGGCGGTCCCGTGGCCGCCGCAGAGGTCCCGGCCGCCCACCGCGAAGCCGTCCACGCCGCCCTCGACTACATGCAGCGCGAGGCGTGCTGGACCCGGCGCGGGGCGGGCGGCTCGGAGTTCGTCAAGGGAAACGGCTACCTGGCGGCGGGCTACGTCCATCGCTCCTCGCGCAACGGCGATCCGCAGCTCCACACCCACGTCCTGATCGCAAACGCGACCAAGGGACCGGACGGGCGCTGGACTCGCCTCTACCACCCGGCCATCTATGACCACGCCAAGACCGCCGGATACATATACGAGGCGCACCTTCGCCATGAGCTGACTCGACGCCTTGGCGTCGAGTGGCAGCAGGTCCGCAACGGCATCGCGGAGGTCGCCGGGTTCGCCGACGAGCACCTGCGCGCCTTCTCCACCCGCCGCGCGGAAATACTCGAGGCGGCGGGCGCGGGCGCCTCGGCGCGCTCGATGCAGGTCGCCACGCTTGCCACCCGCAAGCCCAAGGAGCGCGACGTCGGCCGCGGCGAGCTGCTCGCCCGGTGGCGATCGAGGGCCGAGGAGATCGGCTTGGACCGCGAGGCGATCGCGCGCACCTTCGACCCCGAGGCTAGCCTTGTGGGGCGCAGAGCGCCCGCCGAGGCTCGCACGCTCGCCATGTCCTCCCAGGTAGAGCGTGCGGTCACGGCGGGCGCCTCTCACTTCGACAGAAAGGACACGATCCAGGCGGTTGCCGATTCGCTTTGGCAGGGCGCACCCGGCGCGGAGGTCGAGCGCCTGGCCGACGCCTTCCTCGCGTCCGACTCCGTGATCCAGATCGGCGACAGCGCGAAAGGCGCCCGCTACACGACCCGCCGCATCTGGGAGCTTGAGCGCGATGCGCTGGCCGCCGCGGAGCGAATGCGGGCGCAGGGACCGACTCCCGCAGGCGAGCTGATCGCGGCCCGCGTCATCCAGGCTCGCCCGACCTTGAAGGACGACCAGCGCGAGATGATCCGCCGTCTCCTCACGAGCCCCGAGGGAGTCGCCGTTGTGGTCGGCGAGGCGGGCAGCGGCAAGACCTTCGCAATCGTCGCCGCAGCCGAGGGTTGGGCACAGGCCGGGATCGAGCTGCAAGCCGCAGCGCCGACCTGGCGAGCAGCGCAGGTGATGAGGGCGGACGGCCTGCCCGCCACGACGGTCGCCAGCTTGCTCTTGGCGCTCGACCGCGCCGAGCACGAAGGCGGCGAGGGCTTGCCGCGCGAATCGGTCCTCTTGATCGACGAGGCCGGGATGGTTGACTCGGCCGCCCTGGCGCGGCTCATCGCCCACGCAGAGCGAGCACAGGCGAAGCTCGTCCTCGTCGGCGATCCCGAGCAGCTTGGCGAGATCGAGGCTGGCGGCCTGTTCCGAGCCCTCGCGGAGCGCGGCGATTCGATCCACCTGGACGAGGTGATCCGCCACCGCCACGACCTCGACCGCGACGCCGCGAAGCGAATACGCGAGGGCGAGGGCCGCGAGGCGCTTGCCCTCTACCAGTCTCAAAAGCGGGTCACGGTCGCCCCGAACGCCGATGAGCGCCGCGAGGCGATGGTCCGCGACTGGCACAAGTCATTCGAGCGCGGTGAGGACGCCGTGATGGTCGCCAAGCAGAACGCCGAGGTCAGACGCTTGAACGAGATCGCCCGCGAAGTCCGCCGTCAGGCCGGGCAGCTCGGCCGGCAGGAGATCGAAGTCGGCGAGGCGAGCTTCGCCGCCGGCGATCTCGTCATCACCCGCGTCAACGATCCGTGCGCCGAGGTCTTCAACCGCGAGCGCTGGCGAATCGCCGAGGTCGACGCAGCCGAGCGGCGCGTGACCCTCGAAGGCATCGACCAGGCCAAGGCGGTCGAGGTCGGAGCGGACTACCTCGCACAGACCAACCCGCACTCAGACGCCCCGGCGCTCGAACATGCCTACGCCGTGACGACCTACTCGGCCCAGGGCACGACGGTTGACCGCGCATTCGTCGCCGCCGATCCCTCGATGGACAAGCAGGAGCTATACGTCGCCGCTTCGCGCAGCCGCGAGGAGACCTTCATCTACGCGACGCCGGAGATCCAGACCCATCGCGAGGAGATTGCGCCTGAGTCGCCCTATATGCGCGAGGGCATCCCGCAAATCGCCGAAGCCGCCGAGCGCGACCGCGCGCAACTCGCCGCGCATGAGGTGGCACTGCGCTCGCAGTTCTCCGGCCTGCCGACCGAGGAGCTGGTCGCAAGGCGAGACGGACTGCGGATCGCCGCAGGCCGCGAGGAGAGCCAGGAAGGGCAGCGGCGCAGCTTGGAGGAGCGGATCGAGCGAGCCCACGAGCACATCGACGGGTTACGGGCCGAGCACCAGGCTGCGCAGGGGCTCCCGCGCCGCCAGCGCCGCGAGGAGCTGGCGCGCATCGATGTCTGGGAGGCGAGGGCGCGTAGAGAGACCGCGCGCCTTGAGGCCGAGCTAGTGGAAATGCCTGTCGCCGGAGATGCGGCCCGCCTAGAGCTTGCGGTCGCGGATCGTGTCCTTTCCGAGCGTCGCGAGCTGGCAATCACTGCCGCTCGCATCTCCCCGCCCACCTACATCAAGAACGAACTGGGGGAGAGGCCGAGCGATCCGGCCAAGCGCAAGGTCTGGGACCGCGGCGTCGCACAGATCGAGCACTACCGGCAAAAGCACGGGATCAAGGACCCGAACAAAGCACTCGGCCGCGAGGCCAAGCAAGGGGCCGAGCGCGCCCGCCAGCAGGCGACGTGGCGGCGGATACACGAGGCGCAAAGAGCGCTTGGGCTCGGGCAGCATGCCGCGAGAGCACGGAGCCTCGGCCGGGGGCTGAGCATCGGTCGGTAGTCAAGCCCCGACCTGCCGGCATTGGAGCACGCCGACGACGGTGGTCAACCCCTCCGGGGTCGGGCACAAGCGCCCTTGACAACCGCCGTCGGCGTGCTGGGCTGCGGGTAGGTCGGGGCGGGAGAAGGCGAGGGCGCGGAAACGGGTATGACGGTTCCGATTGAATGGCTGTTACTTGGCCGTCATGGCGCTCTGACCTCAAACTTGAATCCACCCGGAGAAGAGCCCTCCTTCTCCCAGACGATGCCGCCAAGAAGCTCTTGAAGCGGGACTGAGAGCGCATCCGCGAGCTTGATAATTGTGCCAAGCCTGGGCTCACGGAGCCCGCGCTCGATCAGACCGACTTCGGGGTGATATAGAGACGCACGAAGGGCTAGCTCCCTCTGGGATATGCCAACTCGATCCCGGCAAGAGCGAAGAGTCCTGCCGAAGCTAACAGCGAGGAGGTTCGCCCTAGCTTTCATCGTCTGGGCTTCGCACAATGCGAAAGGGAATGGCGAGGGAGTTATGCAGAGTGGGGTCCTCGGCGTAAGTAACGGCGTTGATAGTGCGCAGGCGGCGCATGTGGTGATTGACAATCGCAACCTTCACGCCCACGATGTCGGCCAGGTCCCTTGCGTCGAGCGGGACATCGCTCTCCCACAGCGCTTCGATGATTTCCACCTGGACGGGATGGAGAAGTCGTCGGGCCAGGGCGACCCACCAGCGCTCCGGAGCGCGCCTCTCGCCACCCTCGCTCGTTGCCATCGAAAGGCAAGCTATGCGCTGTGCAGAAGGCTGTTTGGTTCGAAATCCGGGACGAAAACACTTGAAGGCGCGGGACCGAACTGCTATGGGCCATCGAGCCGGGCTCTATTGGCGAACGCAAGAACCCGGCTCGTAGCCCGGTCAGAATGCGGGAATCAGCCAGCCTTCCTGATCGACACAACTGGAGAAATCCCGCTGGTAGCTGCGAGCTTCATGCCGTTACCCCCTTCCATTTGATAAGGAAATACGGAGTAAAGATAGCTCGCGCTTGTATTCCGGAACGCGCTAGGACCTCTCTAGAAAACCGCTTAGAATCTCCCAGTCAGCGAACGTGAAGCACTCGGAGAGGATCGCGTAGTGGCACAAGTCCGCGCGGAGGTCAAGACGTGGGTCAGGCGCCTACAGCGCCTCTCGGTGGTATTCGCTGCCGACATTCGGATCAACATCATCACCGAGCTTTTCCTGCGGGAAATGAGCCCAAAGCAGTTCCACGAGGAGTTCGGCGGTGGGTCGATATCGCGGGTTGACCGCCATTTCAAAACGCTTGAGAAGCAAGGGTGGCTTCGGTTCATCCGAAGCGAGACGGGTGGCGATCGACGCGGAGCTACCGAGCATTTTTACCGGGCAACCGAACTCGCTGTTTTCGACAACGAAACCTGGCCGAGGGTCCCTTACTCGATGCGGGTCGCGATTAGCTGGCGAACGTTCAAGATTTTGGCCGAACGGGTGCGCGACGCGCTGGATGCCGGGACGCTCGATGCCCGGGAGGACAGTCATTTGACCTGGACGACGTTTCGTCTCGATCAGCGTGGCTGGGAGCGGGTACTCGATGCTATCGACGCGCTGTTCGAGTCCATTTTCGAGGAGCAATGCGACGCCAAACTCCGCATCTTTCACTCAGAAGAGAGACCTATGGTTGCCACGGTCGCGCTCGTTGCGTTCGAGTCGCCAGTACCTCCTGCGGAGACTTGCGAACAGCAAGGCGCACCTGATCTAGTGCCGGTGGACAAGGAGTCGCCGGTTCCGTTCCCGCTTCGGGTATCGAAAGTGTTTGCCGACGAGTTGTGCGTGAAGATCGTGGCCGAGGCTAATTTGCGAGAAATCAGCGCGCCCCAGTTTCACAGGGAGTACGGTGGCGACTCGATCAAGGCGATCCGCCGTCGCTTCAAAAAACTAGAGGGAGACGGCTGGTTGAGAATGGTTGGCCGGAAGACTGGCGGGAGGCGGCGTGGAGCCCATGAGCATTTCTACCGAGCTACGGGTCCAGCCATCTTCAACAACGAAAGTTGGGCTGACGTGCCGGAATCGGTCAAACCCGGCTATAGCTGGACGATTTTCAAGCTTCTTGCCGATCTGGTCAAGGAAGCGTTGTTTGCCGGAACGTTTGAGGCTCGCCTTGACAGTCATTTGAGTTGGTCGGTGCTTCGTTTGGATCAGCAGGGCTGGGTAAACGTGGCCGCAGCCGTTGACTCCTTGTTCGCACTGATCCAAGTTGAGAAAGTCAGAGCCGAAGAACACACCGAGGCCACCGACGAGGGCGTCATCACGACTACTGTTGGGCTGGCTGCGTTTGAATCGCCGAGTCAGGCCGCCAAGGAACCTTAAGGAGAGGGCCTCGCTCGCCTTGGGAGCGCCTCGGTAGATAGCTCAGGCCTCCGGTTGCGGAGCCTCGACGCGTCCATGGTCGTCCGCAAGACGAACAACGTCGTCCAGCTCGGGGGAGGAGACCTCAACGACGGTTGCATCCTCTAGCGCTTCGATGGTATGCACCTGCCCCGCTTCGCTTCGCCAGACGGCGCCAGCGACGAGTTCCGTCGTCGCCAGCGAATCGACGCTCGGCCCCTGACTCAAACGCAGACGGCCGGAGAGGAGCAAGGAGGTCTCGTCCTTCTTCTGGTGGTACTGCACCGAGAGGCGCTGGCCCGCCCGAACGTGAAGCACTTTTCCCGCATACTGCTCCGTGAGGGCGAACCACAACTCATTCCCCCAAGGCTTCTCGATTAGACGCGGTAGCTCGCCCTCATGCATCGGTGGCAGTCTGTCTCATTGCCTGTTGTCGCGCAACGGCAGTCACCGGCTCGTCGGGGTTGCGCCTCTCTTGATTCAGGCGTGTTTTGGGAAGCTCGCACCTAGACCCTTGCCACTTCCCTTGCCACTTCCCTCCAAAATGGCCCGGCATTGGCAAGCTGGAATTGCCGCATTCCGCTTGCCAATGCCGATGCCGGAGGAGGGACTCGAACCCCCGACACGCGGATTATGATGCTGCGAGTTCCTGCGGAACGAAGTCGCAGCCCTCAGCACTCGCCAGTCTGGGACTACCGCGTTAACGCGGCTCGAAGCACTACGGCTCTCCTCAATAGCGCTATCGGCTCAGCGGTCCAGCATCCCCACCTTCATCCCCACGGCGAGCAGAAGTGGTCGATTTGCAGGATGGTTGTGTTCGGCCTCCCGAGTGATGATGACCGAGGACGCCAAGTTCGCACTGGGCTTCTGAGTACAGATTCCGAGGTCAACAGGGGTCAGTCAGGGACCCGAGCAAGCCTTCGGATGCGAGTCGAAGAGAGGTGCTGAGCGCGCCCGCTAGCTGATCGGTCGTTAGGACCCCCCAACCTATCGGCGATTGAAGCGCCGATAGTGCGGCCGTCAACCCCCTTCGGGTCGGGCGCAAGCGCCCTTGACTGTCGTCCGTCGCAACGCTAATAGGCGGGTTGGTCGGGATGGAGGAGCGCGCTCAGGCAGCGGCAAGAGCCTGGCGGTCTCTGATTTCGACCTGATAATCGGCGGGCAGCGGCACGGACGGAGCGCCGTGTTTGGACTCGCGGCGGCGGGTCAGCAGGTGCTCGAAGAATGCGAGCGCCCCCCCGCGAGGAGCGGCAACGATCTCGCGGCCGTCGGGATAGACGATGGCGAGTGGCCGGTGCTCGGCCACAGCCTCGGCAAGGATTGCGCCGAAACCCTCCTGGTCGGCGGCGATGAAGGTGGTTCCCTCGGGGTAGCGGTCGGGGTTGGTTGCGGCCTCGATCAGTCGCTCATTAGCGATTTCGCCCGCTGCGGTGAACTTGCTGCGCTCTAGTTTTTCCATGACTCCGCGATTGCTTCCCAATGATCGATCAGATAGCGGATGGCTTCCGGTGCAACCTCATTGGCGAGACCCTCGGAAAATCGCTCCGCAGATTGCTTCTCGGCTCCAGTGTAGCGGTGCATATCGTGGTCGCCGTGAGCATTGTCGAGCAGGCGAATTGTTTGCCATTTGCCTTCGATCCGCAGTTGAAGCATGACCGCGTAGCGCTCCATTGGACGCCCCTCCAGATCCACCAGGATTCGGGCATCAGCGGCGAGTCGGCGGATGAACGGATCTGCCATCGCCGAAACGTATCCTCGCACGCGGCGTTTAGGCTGCGGTCGTGCCGAAGGACTCGAAGGAGAAGGCAATCGCCGAGATAAAGAGCGCCCAGCTCGACTACTGCGCGCTCTTGGACGGCATCATCTGGACGCCAGGTGTCTGATTTCTCTCGCCGTTTAGCGCAGCAGATCCGGTGATCTGAAAGTCTGGATTACATAGGCGAATTGAACTTTGGAATTCGTGTCGTTGCTGCAGCATGGCGGCTCCACTACTGGATTCCTGAGACTGCTTTCTGGCTTTTGTTGTTTTGCTCGCTTCTCATCGGAATCCCGACTTTAGGTGCGGCCGCGGTGATCACGCTTCTGTCGCTTCTCGGCTTTGTAGTGGCCATCCAAGGAATCGCTCGGTGGCGAATTGCAAAGCGTCAAGCTAGGGGCAAACTCGTTATTCCGCTATTTCGTTGCACCTCTAATGCGAAGGCAATCGAGATTCAGGACACGATTTTCAAGACCCTTCAGGATCACTTGGGTCCCACCGAGATGAAAGTAGTTCATCGAATCCCCGTCGTAGTCGGGGCAGCCGACAGGGCTTTCGCATCGAGACTGTGTCGGCGGCTGCGTGCCTACATGCTTCTTCAAGGAGAAATCCGTCAGGAGAAAAATGGGGCATGGTCCGTTTATGCGGCAACGTGCCAGCGCGACCCTGACATTCGCCACATCGATCCGCATACTCGCGATGAAACCCCTGCAAAGGTCCGATGGCGATGGGCATTTCAACGCCTTACCGGAACGGATGACCTCAGACCGAGTATCCACTGGAGTTCGCGCACGAGCTTCGGGCAGTAGTTCAGGGGACCGCCGGTCAGCTCGCTGAGTACGTCAGTGACTCAGAGCGGGCCGTTCGGCTATTGGATGAGGCGCTAGCAATTGCCCCTGACAGCCCGAGTCCTCAGATCGATCTACTACGAATCTCAAAGGCAAAAGCACTGAATGCAATGGGAAGACGGCCAGAATCGCTTGATGTGCTTAGAGAGAGATACGCGAATGGAGATGCGTCACCAGAGCTATTGCGCACTCTCGCCTATCTCCTCGTTGATCCAAGGGTCGAATCATCCGAGCAAGAAATGCGTGAGGGAATCGAGGTCTTGCGCACCGCTGCAAAGGATCGGACCGACCCACGTAGGGACCAGACCGTTTACAACCTATCCCAACAAATTTTATTCTCCCCAAATCCCGCAGATCGTGCAGAAGCCGAGAGATTGATGCGAGAGCTTACGGAAGGTGAAAGCCACTACAGGGATGCTTGGTATTTCAAGCGAGCTATGGGTGCTATGGCGTATCAGCAGTATGCAGACGAACTGCATGCCGACCATAGGAACAAGGCGACGGCCGCAGAAGCCGGCCGATGGTACTCGGCTGCGATCCGAGCACGTCCAAAAGTTCGGTTCTTCTTTCGCAATCGAAAGCGCATAGAAATCATTACACGCTTTGAGACGCCGCCAATCATGTTTGCGAATGCCAAAGATGGACACTACGAGGCCAGCCATATGGTGCGTGCGCAGTGGTATGAGCTGCGCTTTCGTATGAGGCGAGCGAGGTTTATGAGAAAGGGAGAAAAAGCGCTGAAGAAAGGGCGCTATCACTCGGCAATCGCCTATTTCGATTGGGTCGTCTCCGTTGGCCGACAGGACGCTGTAGAGGGAGATGCTGGGATCGAGCTAGCCGTTGCCAGGGAAATGCGGGAAGAACACGAAAGCCGCAGCAGAGAATGAGAACGACATGGCCGCCGCGCTTCCCGTTTAGTCCCCAGGCCTGTCCCCACGGCAGCCTGGGTTCTAGGCACGGTTTCCGAAGTCATAGAGGGTCATGGGCATACTTAGTCCGTATGACTCGGCGAATGGGTGCCAAGGGGCAGGTCGTGATCCCAGGGGATCTCCGCGAGCAGGCGGGCCTTGGGCCGGGCTCGGATATCTCGTTCGAACCCATCGACGACGGGATTGTCGTGCGGCGGGCGAATCAGCGCTCGACGTTGCGAGGAAGGTTCGCGGGAAGCGGTATGGCGGCGCGGCTGCTTGAGGATCGCGGCAAAGAGCCACGGTAGTCATGCCGTTTTGTCTGGACTCCTGGCCCGTTCTGTCGTGGCTCGACGGAGACGAGCCAGCCGCCAGCCTGGTCGATGAGACCCTGGATCACGAACGCCCGGGATCGAGGGGATCTGAAAGGAGGCCCATGCATGCGGGTTCAGCTTTTCAACGTCGGTTGGTTGATCGCTCCGGCGTCGCTCATGCGTCGGGGTGAGCCGCAAGGGCCCTCGGTCCGACTCCCTGTTCCTGCCTATCTCGTCGAGACCGAGCAGCAGCGAATCCTGATCGACACCGGGTTGCATCCGGATGCGGTTGCTGACGCAGCCGGCTTCTACGGGCGATCGGAGGCGCTGGACATGTTCGCCTTCGAGCAGGAGCTGACCATCGCCGAGCAGGTCGACCTCGACAGCGTGACGATGGTCGTTCTCACCCACTTACATTGGGATCACGCTGGCGGCCTGCCGCTCGTACCGGTCTCGATCCCGCTGGTGATCCAGCGTCGCGAGTGGGACGCCGGACACGATCCCACCATGGTGGAACGCAACTTCTTCTTCCCCCGCGACTACACCGGCGAGGAGCGCCGCCTCGTCCTCGTCGATGGCGACCATGATCTCCTCGGCGACGGCTCGATCGAACTTCTGCTCACGCCCGGGCACACGCCGGGCCACCAGTCCGTGCGCGTCGGTGATCTCGTGCTCGGCGCCGACGTCACGCACTTTGCCGGTGGGCTGGACGATCATCGGTTCCCCGCCTTCGCCCACGATTACGACGAACAGGGGCGCTCGGCGGATCGGTTACGCGGACTGCGAGATGCGGGCCTCACGATCATGCCGGGCCACGATCCCAATGTCCTGCGCCCAGGGCCGGTGACCGCATAGGGCGGTCTATCGGTGGTGGTTTCAGTGCGGCAACTGCGGGTCGTCGGTGTCGATCTCCTCGGCGGTGCCGTCGATATCGTGGGGGCGGCCGGCCGAGTTCTGGCCCTGTGGTTGCGTCCGCTGGCTTCCGCCAACCCCCACGACGAAGAAGCGGCGGGTGACGTAGCCGCGCAGAACGCGCCGAGCGATCGCGCGCGTCGGCGGGATCAGGAGCAGCAGGCCGACGATGTCGGTGAGGAAGCCGGGCGTGAGCAGCAGGGTGCCGCCGACAGCGATCATCAGGCCATCGGCGACCTCGCGGGCGGGGAAGCGGTGCTCGGCGAGCGCCTGGTTGAAGCGGCGCCAGGCACCGCGGCCCTGGTGGCGCAGGAGCAGCGAGCCGAGCAGGGCGTCGGCGAGCAACAGGGCGAGGGTCGGCCACACGCCGATCAGCCCGCCGATCTGGATGATCACGTACAGCTCGACGATCGGAACGACGATGAAGAGCGCTACGAGCAGCGCCACGGCTAGGGGGAAGCCGCGGTGGCAGCCGCGACCTGCTCCAGCTCCGCCAGCGACTCGTCGATGCCGGCGGCGATCATTTCGACGTCTTCCATCGAGTCGTAGTCGGCAAGTAGGCCGAAGCAGACGCGGCCGTTGTAGCTCATGATTGCCACCGCCAGGGCATGGTTCGGCGGGAGGAAGGCGACCGGGAAGACCTCTTCCAGCTCGCGGCCGAGCACGTAGAGCGGCATCTGCGGGCCGGGCACGTTGGTGACGATCATGTTGAAGAGCCGGGTCGAGAAGTTGATCCTCGCCGCCTGCGCCAGCAGGGTTGGCGGGGCGAAGTCGTTGAAGCGCGAGATCACTTCCGCCCCGAGCGCCTGCTTGGAGCGCTTCAAGCCCTCCATCTGCTCGCTCACCACCCGCAGCCGTCGCGCCGGGTCCTCGACGTACACCGGCAGCGGCCCGCGCATCGCCGCAAGTTTGTTGCCCAGCTCGCCGCGCTCGTCAGCGGCGCGGATCGAGACCGGTACCAGTGCGCGCAGCTCCAGCCCCTCGGTGCGGATGCCGCGCGAGTGCAGCCATTTGCGCAGGGCGCCGGTGACGACCGCGAGCACGACGTCGTTGACGGTCCCGCCCAGGGTGTCCTTGATCCGTTTGAAGGTCGCCAGCTCCGAGCGGGCCCAGGTGAATCGGCGGTGGGGGCCGATCTGCCGGTTGAGAGGGACATCGGGGGCCGGGTCGGCGAACGCGCCGACGACCTCGCCGACCGCCTCCAGTGCCTCGACCGCCCGCCGCGCCGCCGTCTCGGGGTGGCGGACCACCTCCACCGCTCGCTCGGCCAGCTTCACCGGCGCCACCGCCAGCTCGGTCGCCCCGCGGGCGATCAGGTCGGTGGTGCTCGGCGCCGCCTGCGGTTGCCAGCCGTCCTCGACCGGCGCCGGCTCGGCCACTGGCTCGAGGTCGAAGAGCACGGTGCCGATGTCGACGCCGGCGATCCCGTCGACCGCGGCGTGATGGGTCTTGGTCAATAGGGCAAAGCGGTCTCGCTCCAGCCCCTGCACCAGCCACATCTCCCAGAGCGGCTTGGAGCGGTCGAGCTGCTGCGAGAAGACGCGCGCGGCGAGTCGTTTCAGCTGCGCCTCCCCGCCGGGATCGGGCAGCGCCGTGTGGCGGATGTGGTAGCTGAGGTTGAAGTTGACGTCGTCGGCCCAGAGCGGCCGCCCGGCCTCCAGCGGCGGTACGACGAGTCGCTGGCGGAAGCGCGGCACCTGATCCAGCTTGCCGCGCACGTGCTCAACCAGGTCGACGTAGCGCGGCGGTGGGCCCTCGAAGATGAGGATGCCGCCGATGTGCATGTGGCTGGACGAGCTCTCGTTGGTGAGGAACGAGGCGTCGGTCGAGCTGAGGCGCTCGAGGTGGTCTCCGGCGGTGCGCATCCTGCAAGGCTAGCTGCGCCGTTCTCCCGGCCCAAGTCCGCAAGTCCAGCCGCAACGCCGCCACCGGTACCCTGGGGCCATGAGCACCGCTGCTACCGCGTCGCCAAGGCGCGTCCTGCTCGCCGCCCCACGCGGTTACTGCGCCGGCGTCGACCGGGCGGTGCAAACCGTCGAGCGGGCGCTCGAGCACTACGGCGCCCCCGTCTACGTGCGCAAAGAGATCGTCCACAACAAGCACGTCGTCGAGGAGCTCTCGAAGCGCGGGGCGATCTTCGTCGAGGAGGAGACCGAGGTGCCGGAGGGCGAGATGGTTGTCTTCTCCGCCCACGGCGTCGCCCCAGCCGTGCACGAGAACGCCGCTGCACGCAAGCTGCGCACCATCGACGCAACCTGTCCACTGGTCACCAAGGTGCACGTCTCAGCGCGCCGCTTCGCCGCCGACGGCTACACGATCGTGATGATCGGCCACGAGGGCCACGAGGAGGTGGAAGGGACGACCGGCGAGGCTCCCGACAGCATCGTTCTCGTGCAGACCGCGGAGGAGGTCGAGTCGCTTGAGGTCCCCGACCCCGAGCGCGTCGCCTTCATCACCCAAACGACCCTCTCGGTCGACGAGACCGCCGAGATCATCGCCGCCCTGCGCGCCAAGTTCCCAGCGATCGTCAGCTCCAAGTCCGACGACATCTGTTACGCGACCACCAACCGCCAGATCGCGGTCAAACAGCTCGCCCGCGAGTGCGACCTCGTGCTGGTGATCGGCTCGACCAACTCCTCCAACTCCAACCGACTGGTCGAGGTCGCGCGCGAACACGGCGCCGCCTCGCACCTGATCGACAACCACACCCAGGTGCAGGAGGAGTGGCTGGCGGGCGTGGAGACCGTCGGCATCACCTCCGGCGCCAGCGCCCCTGAGGAGCTCGTCGCCCGGCTTGTCGACCTCTTCCGCGAGCGCGGCGCCGAGGACGTCTCCGAGCTGCGCACCGTGCACGAGGACGTGCGCTTCATGCTCCCCAAGGAGATCCGCGAGGCGGTTGCCGCCGAGGGCTGAGGGGCCGCTAGCCCTTAGGTTTCCGTTCATGCGAGAATGCTCGTAGGTAGAGAGCTGTTGGCTTTGTCCAATGACCTCGGAGAAAGGCCCGCTTTTAGCGGGCCTTTCTCGTGAGAAAACGCCCCGGCGTCGCGGAAGCAACGCCGGGGCGGGTGGCTACTGCCGTACGCTTTGAACGATCATCCAAAGCAACAGTAGGTAGAGAACCATTGCTTGATCCAACTTAACCTCCTTTCTCGCGGGGACAAGCCTGGGCGCCTGTTGCCCGAAAGGGGAGGGATCGGATTCCAGCGGCTCTCAATCCACCAGATCCACAGTACTAAATATCGCAGCCTTCTGTCTGTAGGCTTTATGTCGTCTTTATTAGGGCACGCCGGCGGCGAAGCTGAGCGACCAGACGCGCAGGCCGGGGGAGGGGCGGAGCGTCAGCCGGTGCGCCTCGTGGCGTGGGTGCTCAGCCAGGGGGTAGAGCGCCGGGCCGCCTACTTCGACCGGCTCGGTTGTTGCCCCGTCGAGCTCGATGGCGATCTCGCCCCGCCCCTCGACGGTCGCATTGGCGCCGCCGGCTTCGTACTCGATCTCCAGCTCCATCCCGTCCTCGCCGGCCGTCCAGGGTCGCTCCCAAGAGCCGCCGGGGAAGAGCTCGGGGGTGGGTGGCATGACTTTCGCGCCCGGGGTGTCGGTCGGCCGTAGCGGATCCAGCGGCTCCGGCAGGGCGCGCAGCGCATCCCCTTCGCGCAGCTCCCCCTGGACCGCTTCCTCGGTTGCCAGGTACTCCCCCTCGCCGAAGTGGAACCAGGCGAGCGCTCCACCCAGCTTCCAGAGGAAGAGGCTGGGCCAGCCCTCGCAGCCGTAGGCGTGCCAGAGGCGCCGATCGGTGTCGATTGCGACCGGGAACTCGACCCCGAGCCGCGCCAGTCCCGCGGCGACCGCGTTGCGCTCCGCTCCGAAGGGAAAGCGTGGCGCCTGCACGCCGATCGTCGTCAGGCCGTGGGCCGCGTAGCGACGCGCCCACTCTGTGACGTAGGGAAGCGTGCGCACGCTGTTGAGCTGGGCGAAGTCGAGGAAGTGGACGAGGACAGGCCCGCCGGCGGTCGCGACCGGCATCGAGCGCGGCGCCTCGCCGATCCACTCGACGCCCTCGGGCAGGTCCGGCGCGGCGATGTTCTCCCGTTCGGGGCGCATGGGCGGACGCGGGAAGTTATCTTGAGCCGCGATGATCGAGTTCGTCGTCGCAGCCGTGCCGCTCCTTCTTCTGCTCGCCTCCTTGCTGCTCGGCCGCTATCCGGGTTGCGAGGCGGCGCTGCGGCTCGCCGAGCGGATCGCCTCGCGTGGGCGGGCCACGGT
>JBAREU010000432.1:0-2455 GCA_049796515.1 Solirubrobacterales bacterium | reverse complement strand
GGCCCGCGCCGCGCGCCGGTGGAGAGCCGAGGCTCGGCTGCGCGCGATCGAGGGCTTGGAACGGCGGCTCGACCGACCCCTCCCAGGAGCAGGAGAGCGGACGATTCACCGTTCGCTGGTGGCGGCGCGTCAGGCCCGGGCCGGCTACCGTGCCGACCCCTGGCCGGGCCGGGTCGTGCTGATCGTCTCCAGCGAGTTCGCGGACAAGGCCGCCTACCTGGGATGGCAGGTCCGCGCCCTCGGCGGCGTGGAGCGCCACCACCTCCCGTTTGGGCACGTCGAGATGCTGCGGGAGCCGGGGGCGGCGTTACTCGCCGAACGGCTCGAGCGGTGCGTCGACGAGGCGATGGCGAGCTCCGCCTCGCGCGCCCAGCCCGCCCGGTCGCCGCGAGGGTGATCGGTATGCTGCGAGCGTGCCTAACGCGCCCTCCTCGAAAGGCCGCGCGGCCGGGGGGCGGCAAGGCGCGGGCGTGCTCGTCATCGGTTGCGGCTTCATCGGATCTCACGTCGTCACCGAGCTTGCCTCCCAGGACCAGCCGCCCTCTGTCCTCACCCGTTCGCAGCCCGTGGACGAGGTTCTGCGCGCAATCGCGCCGGGGGGGCTTCACGTCGGTGACGCGGGCGAGGCCGCGAACTTGGAGCAAGCACTCGACGGGATTGGGCACGTCGCCTACTGCGCCGGCGGGCTGCTTCCCGCCGACTCGCAGCGGGACCCCGAGCGGGACGAGTTCCTCACCCTGAGGCCCCTGCGGGCGGTGCTCGAGGCGTTGCGCGAACGTCCGGGGGTAAGGCTCAGCTACGTGTCCTCGGGAGGGACGGTGTACGGCGAGCCGGAGACGCTGCCGGTGAACGAGGCTGCCCCCACTCAACCGGTCGGCTCCTACGGCAAACTCCACCTGGTCTGCGAGGAGGAAATCGAACGACACCGCTCGCAACACGGCCTGCGGGCGCGCATCCTGCGCTGTTCGACCGTCTACGGCGAGCATCAGCTTCCCGATCGCGGTCAGGGCGCAGTTGTCACCTTCTTGCACCGGGTCGAGCGGGAGCTTCCGATCGACCTCTACGGCGGCGGTACCACGATCCGCGACTACGTCTACGCGGGCGACGTCGCAAAGGTGCTCGTCACCTTGCTTCGGTGCGACGATGGACCCACTGTCCTCAACGTGGGTAGCGGTGAGGGAACCTCGTTGCTCGATCTGCTGCGCCTGGTCGAGTCGCAGGTGGGCCGCGGGGCGCAGGTCAGCACCCACCCGGAGCGCGGCTTCGACGTCCACAGGATCGTGCTCGACACGACGCGACTGCGCGATCTGATCGAGTTCCAGCCGACCCCGCTTCCCCTAGGGATCGAGCGAACCCAGAGGTGGCTCGCCGCGGCGCAGCCGGCTGAGGCAAGCGCGCGTCCCCCGCTCCGCACGACCTGATGAGCAAGAGCCCGCACGAGAGGATCCCGATCCTGTACCTGGCGCCGTGGGTGGATTTCGGCGGCAGCGACAAGAACACGATCGACTGGTTCCGCTGGATCGACCGCGAGCGGTTCGCCCCCTCCCTGGTCACTACCCAGCCTTCGCCGAACCGGCTCCTGCCCGAGATCGCGCCCTTCGCCGAGGAGATCTGGGCACTGCCCGACCTGATGCCGGCGGAGGACATGCCGAAGTTCGTCTTCGACTTCCTCCACTCGCGCGGCGTGGGGGTCCTCCACCTGATGAACTCGCGGCTCGGCTTCGAGCTGCTGCCCGACCTGGCCTGCCTGCCGAGCCCGCCCGCCGTCGTCGTCCAGCTGCACGTCGAGGAGGTCGACCGCTCCGGCTACGTCCGCTACGTGACCACCCGCTACGGCAACCTGGTCGACCGCTTCTCCACCTCCAACCGGCACGTCGCCAAGGCGGTCGAGGGCTACGGCATACCCGCCGAGCGGATCAAGGTCATCTACACCGGGGTTGACCCCGACGAGGAGTTCTCCCCAGACCGCGCCGAGCCGATCGAAGAGCTGCCCGGCGACCAGCTGCAGATCCTCTTCGCCGCGCGCCTGGTGCAGCAGAAGGACCCGTTCCTGATGCTTGCTGTGGCGGCGAGCCTGCGCGAGAGGGACGTGAGCTTCCAGATCCACGTCGTCGGCGACGGTGAACTCGAAGGGGAGATTCGCGAGCGGATCGCCGCAATGGGGCTGCGGGAGCACGTCCTGCTCCACCCCCCGACCGCCGGCCTGCAGAGCTGGTACGCCGCCTGCGACGTCGTCCTGATGACGAGCGAGTTCGAGGGCATCCCCTGCGTCGTGTTCGAGGCGATGGCGATGGGTCTGCCGATCGTCGCCCCCGACCTGCCGGCGATTGGCGAGCTGCTCGGCGAGAGCGAGGATGCGCTCGTCTCCCCCCGCGACTCGGTCGAGGGCTACGCCTCCGCGCTCGCGCACCTGGCCGAGGACCGCGGCGCTACGGAGGCCCGCGGCGCGCAGATG
>JBAREU010000431.1:0-5309 GCA_049796515.1 Solirubrobacterales bacterium | reverse complement strand
GCGGCCGACTGCGTAGGGACGGGCGAAGTAGGCGGCGTAGTCACGGCCGATCGGCCGGCGGCGGCGCAGCGCCGTGCTCATCGTCAGCATCGAGTGCGGCGCGTCGCCGGAGAGGATGTTGGCGCGGCTGGCGCCGTCGGCATGCAGGAGGCCGCGCCCGTTCGAGTGGCGCCGCTCGAGCTCTTCCGCGTCGCGCGGGTGGTTGGTGACGATCGCCCTGTCGCGGTCCTTCTCCCACCAGCGGAAGGCGGGCATGTCGTCGTTGTCACCGTGCAGCAGCCCGGCCTGGCAGGCGCCCGTCTGCGAGGACCAGTCCGTCTCCCACCTCCGCAGCCGGTGGGAGCCGTCTCGCAGCCAGGCGGCGAGGTTGGGGGCGCTACCGTCGCTGAGCGCGCTATGCAGGACGTCATGGGCGAGGCCGTCGATCTCGAGAAAGAGGACACCCGGCACGTCGCTCTCCACCACCTGCTTGCGGCGGCGCGCTTGCCGCCGCACGACGTAGCGGTACCAGGCCTCGTTCTCGTCGACCGCAAGCAGCGCGTAGACGGTCGCGGTGACCGCCGCCATCACGATCGTCACCACGATCCCCTCGAAGACGCCGTCGATCTCCGCCCCGGGCAGGACGTCGATCGCGAAGGTGACGAGCACTCCGTTTAGGACCAGCGCCGCGCCCCCCAGCGTGAGCACCGTCAGCGGCAGCGCGAAGCGCGCAAGGGCGGGCCAGAGCAGGGCGTTGAGCAGGCCGATCAGGGCGGCTGCGGCGAGCGCCGACGGGGCACCATCCAAGACGAAGCCCGACAGCACCTGCGAGAGCAACAGCAGGGTGAGCGCGTCGAGCAGGAGCACGAGCAGGCCCCGCCAGATGGCACGAGGGTTCATGGGGCGCGATCCTAAGTGCCACGGAGGTCTCGCCGAGCGCCCCGTTTCGCTAAGCCCGCTCGTAGATCATCACGGCGATGCCCTCGCCGACAACCTTCGACTCCGTGAGGCGCAGGTCGCGTCGCTCGGGCAGCTCCTCGAAGGCCTTCTTGCCGGTCCCGAGGATCACCGGAAAGACCATCAGGTTGACCTGGTCGACCAGGTCGCTCGCGAGCAGCTCCTGGACGAGCCGGTGGCTGCCCGGAACCTGAAGCTCGCCGTCGAACCCCTGCTTGAGCTTGCCCACTTCGGCCGTCGCGTCGTTGCCATCGAGGACCGTCGTGTTGCTCCACTCCGGGTCTCGGAGCGTGGACGAGACGACAAACTTCGGCATCGAGTTGAACTTGTCGGCGAACTCGCCCTCACGCTGGGGCCAAGCGTCGGCGAAGCTTTCGTAGGTCCGCCGGCCGATCAACAGCCCGTCGGACTGCCTCGTCTCGTCCAGCTTGAACTGATTTCCATCCTCACCGCGCTCGAACTCGAAGGTCCAGTTCGGATACTTGAACCCGGGCTCCCCTCCCGGCGCCTCCATCACCCCGTCGAGCGAAACGAACTCCGTTACCACGATCCGCGCTGCCATCGTCGACCTCCTTGCTGGGTTGTCCTATGAACCTTCTACCAAGCACGACGATCGAGGCCAGCTGATTTCGACATCGAGTTCCCCTCTCGCGGTCCGCCGCTGAGGGCCTCGCTCAGGCGCCAACGTAGGCCGCGAGGTGCTCGCCGGTGAGGGTGGAGCGGGCGGCGACGAGGTCGGCGGGTGTGCCCTCGAAGACGATCCGGCCGCCGTCGTGGCCGGCGCCGGGGCCGAGGTCGACGATCCAGTCGGCATGCGCCATGACCGCCTGGTGGTGCTCGATGACGATGACCGACTTGCCGGAGTCGACGAGCCGGTCGAGCAGGCCGAGCAGCTGTTCGACGTCGGCGAGGTGGAGGCCGGTGGTCGGCTCGTCGAGGACGTAGACGCCGCCTTTCTCGCCCATGTGGGTGGCCAGCTTGAGCCGCTGCCGCTCACCGCCGGACAGCGTGGTGAGCGGCTGGCCGATGCTGAGGTAGCCGAGCCCGACGTCGGCGAGCCGGTCGAGGATCTTGTGCGCGGCCGGCGTGCGCGCCTCGCCGTCGCCGAAGAACTCCTCGGCCTCGGTCACCGACATCGCCAGCACCTCGCTGATGTCGCGGTCACCGAAGCGGTACTCGAGCACCGATGCCTGGAACCGCTTCCCCTCGCACTCCTCGCAGGTGGTGGCGACGCCGGCCATCATCGCCAGGTCGGTGTAGATGACGCCGGCACCGTTGCAGTTGGGACAGGCGCCCTCGGAGTTGGCACTGAACAGCCCCGGTTTCACGCCGTTGGCCTTCGCGAACGCCTTGCGGATCGGGTCTAGCAGCTTGGTGTACGTCGCCGGGTTGCTCCGCCGCGAGCCGCGGATCGCGGCTTGGTCGACCGTAACCACCCCGTCCCGCCCGGACACCGAGCCGTCGATCAACGAGCTCTTGCCCGAGCCCGCCACCCCGGTGACGACGACCAACACCCCGAGCGGGATATCGACGTCGACGTCCTGCAGGTTGTTGGTGCTAGCGCCGCGCACCTCCAGCACCCCCGACGACGTTCGCACCGAGGGCTTCAGGGAGGCGCGGTCGTCGAGATGCCGCCCGGTGAGCGTGTCGCTGGCCCGCAGGCCCTCGACGCTGCCCTCGAACACCACCTCTCCACCCTCGCTGCCGGCGCGAGGGCCGAGGTCGACGACGTGGTCGGCGATCGCAATTGCCTCGGGCTTGTGCTCCACGACCAGCACGGTGTTGCCCTTGTCGCGCAGCTGCAGCAAGAGGTCGTTCATCCGCTGGATGTCGTGCGGGTGCAGCCCGATCGTCGGCTCGTCGAAGACGTAGGTGACGTCGGTCAATGACGAGCCGAGCTGGCGGACCATCTTGATGCGCTGCGCCTCGCCGCCTGACAGCGTGCCCGACGCCCGGTCGAGCGAGAGGTAACCCAGTCCGATCTCCACGAATGAGTCGAGGGTCTCCCCCAGCGCCTCGAGCAACGGCGCCACCGACGGCTCGTCGAGGTCGCGGACCCACTCGGCCAGGTCGCTGATCTGCATCGCGCAGGCGTCGGCGATGTTGATCTTCTTGATCCTCGACGACCGCGCCGCCTCGCTGAGCCGGGTGCCGTCGCACTCGGGGCAGGTGGTGAAGGTGACCGCCCGGTCCACGAAGGCTCGGATGTGCGGCTGCATCGCCTCCCGGTCCTTGGACAGGAACGACTTCTGGATCTTCGGGATCAGGCCTTCGTAAGTGAGGTTGACGTCGTCGACCTTGATCTTGGTCGGCTCCTTGTGGAGCAGGTCGCCGAGCTCCCTCTTGGTGAATTTTTTGATGGGCTTGTCGGGGTCGAAGAAGCCGCAGCCTTTGAAGATGCGGCCGTACCAGCCGTCCATGCTGTAGCCGGGGATCGTCAGCGCACCTTCGTTGAGCGACTTGCCGTCGTCGTAGAGCACGGAGAGGTCGAAGTCGGTGACCGAGCCCCGGCCTTCGCAGCGCGTGCACATGCCGCCGGTGCGGCTGTAGGTCGCTTTTTTGGTCCTGGTCTTGTCGCCGCGTTCGATCGTGATTCCACCGCTCGCCCGGACCGAGGCGACGTTGAAGGCGAATGCGCTGGGTGAGCCGATGTGCGGCTTCCCGAGCCGGCTGAAGAGGATGCGCAGCATCGCGTTGGCGTCGGTGGCGGTGCCGACGGTGGAGCGGGCATCGGCGCCCATCCGCTCCTGGTCGACGATGATCGCCGTCGTAAGCCCGTCGAGCACGTCGACCTCGGGCCGCGCCAGCGTCGGCATGAAGCCCTGCACGAAGGCGCTGTAGGTCTCGTTGATCAGCCGCTGCGACTCGGCGGCGATCGTGCCGAACACCAGCGAGCTCTTGCCCGAGCCGGAAACGCCGGTGAACACCGTCAGCCGGCGCTTCGGGATCTCGATGCTGACGTCCTTGAGGTTGTTCACGCGCGCGCCGTGCACGCGGATCAAATCGTGGTTGTCGGCAGCGTGCAGCGCAGGCGACTGCGTGTCCGTCCTCGTGGCCATGCTCATCGTGTCTCCTTGTTCACTATTTCGCGGCGAACATAGGTGGACCGGAGGCCCTGTGCAAGGGCGAGAATCGGCCTCTCTCAGACCTCACCTTGCCCCAGGGCCATTTTCGCCGTTTTGAGGTTCCCAAAAACACGAAAGCGGAGCCTTGAAGATCGGCGACCCCAGCCAGGAGTGCCTTAGGATTGCGCCGTGCCGTTCACGCTCAGGAACCTCAAGGAGGACCTGGAGGATGTCGGGTCCAACTTCGACGGCTCGCCAGACCTGGAGTTCCGCTTGGCGACCCAGGCGCTCGAGCTCGAGCAATCCGGCCTGTGCTACCAGCGCGTCCCGCCCGGCTATCGCTTTCCGTACGGCCACACGCACAAGAGGCAGGAGGAGGTGTACGTGGTCCTCCACGGGAGCGGGCGAATGAAGCTCGACGACGAGATCGTCGAGCTCAAGGAATGGGACGCGGTGCGCGTCCCGCCCGGTACGTGGCGAGGCTATGAGGCCGGGCCGGAGGGCCTCGAGATCCTCGTCATCGGCGCGCCCAACCTCGGCGAGGCTCCGCGCGAAGACGTCGATGGCCAGCGCGACTGGTGGGCTAACTAAAAGCGCCAGGTAGGTGAGATATGAAGCGGCAGAAGGAACTCACTCAGCCGAGGACAGTTGCACGCTCCCCTTCTCGCCCTGCGCAAGGGCTGGAATCGACCTCCCTCGAACCTCATCCTTGTCCCAAGGCCATTTTTCGCCATTTGAGGTCTCCCAAAAACGCGAAAACCCCCTCTGCAAGCAGGTTTCCGTCCTATAGCGGGGGCGGGTTTTGAACGGATATCCGCGACCGCCTATCGCCTATGGGCAAGTCGAATCCTCGATGCTTGAGACCAGCGCATTCACGATTTCAGGAGCAGCGACAAGACTCAGCCGCCGCCCGGTGCGTGCCACTCCTCCTTGAGGAGCGGCCACAACGGCTGCCAACTCACCCACTCGCCGCCCGCTCGATCCGGATCGCGATCTCGGATGGCAGGTGAAACTCGATCGATCCGTCGTTGTCAAGGTCGCGGCCCGCCAAAATTTCGACGATGTCGTCTGGATCGAGCAGGATCCCGTGATGGTCGTCTATCACGAGGTTGACCGCAGCTTCTTCAGGGTGCAGCGTCTCGATCTTGCCGAGTCGACCAACTAAGTAGCAGCCACACAAGGTGTGGTCTTCCCCCGGTTTCGACGACACCTGACCGCTTGGGTCGAAAGACTCAGGCAAGGAGGAGTCGATGCCACCCATCAAGCCCCCATACCCGCCGGAGTTCCGGCGTGAAGCAGTCCAGCTGG
>JBAREU010000430.1:0-7349 GCA_049796515.1 Solirubrobacterales bacterium | reverse complement strand
TGCCCGCCCTGCGCCAGGCGCTCGCCGGGTACCTTGGCCGGGTTCGCGGCGCCGCGGCCGAGCCAGAGCAGACGTTGATCTGCACCGGCTTCGCCCAGGCGTTCTCGCTGCTCTGCCGCTGGTTGGCAGCTCGCGGTCTCGAGCGGCTTGCGCTGGAGGACCCTGGCTGGCATCCGCATCGCCTGATCGCCGAGCAGGCCGGGCTCGAGGTCGTGCCGATCCCCGTCGATGCCGACGGCATCCGGGTCGACGCCCTGGCGGCCACGGCGGTGAGGGCGGTGGTCGTCACCCCGGCGCACCAGTTCCCGAGCGGGGTCGTTCTCAGCCGGGAGCGGCGCGCCGCCTTGATCGAGTGGGCCGAAGCCGGCGAGCGGTTGATCGTCGAGGACGACTTCGACGCCGAGTACCGCTACGACGGCAGCGGCCTGGGTGCCGTGCAGGGCCTGGCTCCGGACCGGGTCGCCTACATCGGCTCGGCGAGCAAGCGGCTGACGCCGGGCATGCGCCTCGGTTGGGCGCTGCTGCCTTCCTGGCTGGCCTGGCCCCTGGTCCAGGCGAAGGCGGTCGAGGACGGCGGCTCGGAGGCGATCGGTCAGCTCGCCCTGCACGACTTCATCGAACGCGGCGAGCTCGATCGCCACATTCGCCGTATGCGCTTGCGCTACGAGCGCCGCCGCGAGGCACTGCTCGACGTGCTGGCCCGCCGCTTGCCACAGGCGCGGGTCTCCGGCGGGGCGGCGGGACTGTACGAGCTGGTCGAGCTGCCGGAGGAGGTCGACGAGGTCGCGCTCGTCGCCGCCGCGGCGGAGCGCGGAGTCGGCCTCGAGGGCCTCGCGCTGCACAGCTTCAACCCCGCCGACCGTCCCGGCCTGGTGCTCGGCTTCGCCTGTCTCTCCGAGCCGGCGATCGACCACGGCATCCGCCTCCTGGCCGAGGTGCTGCGAGGGGTCGAGCAGCAGCCATCCCACCGTCGCCCCTCGCCCTTCTAGGATGTCGTGACCATGACCGCCGAGGAGCCGCGCACGGCGATCGTTACCTGCATGGACGCGCGTCTCGACGCCGCCGGGTTCCTGGACCTCTGGCCCGGGACCGTGCACGTCGTCCGCAATGCCGGCGGTCGCGCGACACCAGATGTCCTGCGCTCACTGGCCGCTTCCTGTGCGATGGGAACCGAACGCATCCTCGTCGTGCATCACACGCAATGCGCCATGGCCGAACACAGCGACGAGGATCTCCGCGCCCTCCTCCCCCAGGGCGCACCGCCCGAGATGGACTTTCTCACCATCGCCGACCCGCTCGATGTGCTTGAACAGGATGTCCGGACGATCAGGGACTCGACGTTGCTCCCGTCGGGAGTCGAGGTCAGAGGATTCGTCTACGACCTCGAAGCGCGAGTCGCTCGCGAGGTTTGAGCGATCGACGCCTCTTGCTGATCAAACATCAGGCAGCGGCGAGTTCTGGCGCGGGCGCCAATTCGCGCTCCGGCTCCTCGTCGGGAACCTGACGCTCAATGCCGATCAGCAGCTCCTCGTCCAGCACAGCAAGAATGCGCTTCAGCACCGGGATCGTCGGCATGTGATCGCCGCCCTCGACCTTCGAGATGAAGGAATGCGAGGTTCCCGCCCGTTCAGCAACCTCTTTCTGGGTGAGGTCAAGCTCGTAGCGCCGTTCACGGATATGGGCGGCGATCCAATTTCGCTCGCGCAACTCGCGGATCGTTCCGTACTCATCACGAGCCTCTCGATACTCGTCGCTGCCCCGCGCGCGATCCCGCGCCGCATCGGCAGCAGCTCTGCCTTTCGGGCTGACGCGCTCATGCTCTGCTGTACTCATGGCGGCTAGTTTATCTATATAGATAAATGAGTCAAGAACCTCGTCGACCGCTCCGTGGGGTGTCCTGGCCTGCTGCACGTGGAGGTTTCCTCGGCCTCGCGTCCATGCGCCGCTTGAAGTCGGCCATCCGCCGCTTCGCCAAAGTCTTCTCCGAAGAGGGCACCGCTCCGGTGTTTTTCTCAAAGGCGTGCAGTAGGACGATCAGGTTTCC
Source organism: Solirubrobacterales bacterium (assembly GCA_049796515.1). Taxonomy (GTDB): domain Bacteria; phylum Actinomycetota; class Thermoleophilia; order Solirubrobacterales; family 70-9; genus VRUE01. The sequence goes on along the minus strand of JBAREU010000430.1, from coordinate 5,305 downwards.
GGATCGCTGGTAGAGGATTCGATACCGCGTATTGCCGAATCTGATTCTCAACTCCCGCAGCTCGCCCTCGATCTGCGAACTGATCGGAAACTCTGGCGGCGGTGCATTTGATCTTTGCCCGTTCAGGTGCTCCTCGATGTAGTCATCGATCTTCGCCGCCCGCTTCGCCGGAAGCGCATCAATAAACCGGCCGACCGGTTCGACCCCACGCTTGTCGCGGTAATGGACCGCCTGCGTCCCCGCCATCCGTCGAGCATGGCAGACAACTCGGCGCATCTCTGCCGAGCCATATATCGCGCTGCATCACGTGTGCATCACGAATCTGCGTCCTGCGCAAACAAGTATCTGACCACTATACTGGCCATATGCCCAAACAAGTGACCGCTACTGACGCAAAGGCGACGATCCTTCGCCTCTTGGACGATGCCGCAGCTGGCGACGAGATCGAGATCACCAGGCATGGTCGTCCGGTCGCCCGTCTTGTGCCCGCGTCCGGAGCACGCTCTCTCAAGGGCTCGTTCGATGGTGTGGCAGTTACGGCAGTCGAGGAGGAGCAGTTGTTCTCCACCGGCGAGGCTTGGAACGCTTCGTAGGCGTGGCTGCGGTTCTGCTCGATACCCACGTGGTCCACTGGTGGTCTGCGGAGTCGAAACGGGTTAGTGCCCCGGCGCGCAAGACGCTGGAGAACGCGGATGAGCTAATGGTGGCAGCGATCTCCTGGTACGAGCTGGCTTGGCTGGCGAAGCACGAGCGGATCGTCGTCAACATTCCGATCCGATCCTGGCTGCAAGGTCTCGCCGCCCAGCTTCGAACGATCGGCGTGACCCCGGCAATCGCCGACACGGCAACTGCCCTTCCTTCCTCGTTTCCAGGTGATCACGCCGATCGGCTGATCTACGCAACCGCAATCGAGCACGGTTTCGGCCTCGTGACCAAGGATCGGGCCATCCGCGACCATGATCGCCCGCGGTCGTTGACGATTTGGTAGCAGGACCAATGACCACAAGCCGCCAAAGATTCCAGAGTTCGCCGTAGAAGCGGCGGATCACTGCCTTGTTCTGCTCCTCCGGCGTCAACAACAGACCGGCCGATGGTCAGAGGCTGAGGACCAAGGCAAGGGCATCGTCTACCGCTCGGAGCTCATCGGCATCGAGACGCCCCGCGGATCGCCCAAGTCGCTGTGGATCTACGACCGTAGTCTGCTCGACGAGGACTCGGGTCTCGGTCCTATCGAGTGAGATCGTTGGCCGGAAGGTCGCCGGGCGCGCGCTGGCCGAGGTTGGTGAGACGAGAGTGGTGCTCAATGCCATGAACTCGTCGGCTTGAACCACGATGGCATAGCGAGCGCCTTGCTGCTCTCGCCCCTTGGCGCCTCGCGGGGACGGCAGCCGGAAGACCTCGCCGCGAACCACCTCAGTCGAGAGGGTCCGGCGCCAGTTCGGCCATCTGCTCTCGAACGATTCGCATCTCCGCCCGGTCCGCTTCGTCGGCTGCCAACCGCTCGACCTCCTCGGCGATGGATGAGCGTGCCCGGCGTCGGGCAGCGGATTCCCGCAGGGCGGTGCGAACAGCCTCGGAATCACTCATAGCACCGCCTCGGACAATCTGGAGAGCGGCGGCAGAACTGTCATCCAAACGCACGTGAAGGGAGCGACTCATTGAATTAGTGTAGCACAAAACGTGCTACGAAAATCGGGGCGATCGGATTGATCCCTACGATGATGTTCGCCGCTTGCCGGTGTCGATGCGAGGAAACAAGGGTGCGCCGCGCAACGTGCTGTAGTCCCCGACCCCGCCGGCGATTGCGATCGCCGCGACCAACGCCAGGAAGACGCCGACCTCCCGACTGGCGCCAGATGGGAAGTCGAAGAGGATCAGCCAGGCGAGAAGGATCGTCGCCACCAGGCCCAGCAGATCGGCCGCCCCGTTCAGGGACAGATCGGGGCGAAAGAGCCCGTAGCGCCCCCACGTGAGCGCGGCCGCGATCGCAACCAGTCCGACGATCAGCAGGAGGACGTCGCCCATGGTCAAGAGCTCGAACCCGGTTCGGCTCGTTCCCCCGGCTCCTGCCCAGGGAAGAAACAGGGAGACGATCAGCAGCACGCCTCCTGCACTGGTGATCAGCTGCCCGGGTCCGGGTTTCTTCTCGGTCATTCTGCCTCTCCTTGATTCCGTGTTCTTAGCGGCGAATTTACGAGGGACCCGCCCCCGGCTCGTGCAGCGTCTCGGCAGTCGCCCGATCAGCTGGGAAGAGAAACTCGATCGCCAACTCTGAGGTGGTTACCTCGAAAGGGGTGTCGAAGCTTGCGAACATGCCGAAGAAGGAGAGCTGGCGCTCGAGCCGCTTGAGCCAGTGCGCCTGCCAGTCGCCGAGGTTGACGAACAGCGGCCCCAGTCCGCAGGGGTGGAGGCCAACGCGCATCACGTTGATCGGAGGCTCGAGCAGCGCCGGATCGATGTCGACGGACTCGGTCAACGCGAGCATGGCGGAGTTGGCGGCGATCAGGTTCCAGACGCGATCGACCGCGACCGCCGGGTAGGGCTCGTGGCCGGAGAGGATTACGTCGAGCGCATCTCGCACCGGCGCCAGGTCCGGGTCGTCGAGCGAGCGTTCCGGGAAGGCGGGGGCGTGACCTGCGGCAAGCAGGAGCCGATTCTGCATCACAAATTCGACACTATCTGCGCCGCCTATGATCGTCCAGATGACGCCGCAGCGACTCGATCCCTTGGCGGAACTGGGCGAATGGATCGAGGACGCCCGAGATGCAGGGCTGGCGCACCCCGCATCGGTTGCCTTTGTGACCGTCGGGACCGATAGCCAACCCTCGGCGCGAACCGTCACTCTCAAGCGCCTGGAGGATGACGCGCTCGTCTTTACAACAGCGCTATGGACACGCAAGGCAAGGGAGATCGAGGCGAATCCCCAGGTTGCCCTTCTCTTTCACTGGCCCTCGCTCGGTCGGCAGGTGCACCTGAACGGGAGAGCGGTGCAAGCCGAACGCTCCCTGGCCGAAGAGCTCTTTGCCGAGCGCGATGCGGCTCACCAGCTTCAGACTGTCGTCTCTCGTCAGGGAGAACCCATTGACAGCCTCGATCCCCTTCGCGACAGGCTTGCCCATCTCGCTGCAGTGCAAGAGACAGAACCCGCGTGCCCATCGGACTGGGGCGCCTTTCGGGTTAACCCGCAGACAGTGGAGCTATGGCGCGAAGCTCCCGACCGCCTCCACGAGCGCCGCCTGTTCGAGCGCGACGGAGCTGGCTGGATCGTGACGCTGCTTTCTCCCTAGCCGGCATAGGAACTCGCGACCCGGCGAAGCTCGACGAAGACCCGCATGATCCGATGTTCACGGCAATCGCTCGGTCACTGCAGGATGCAACGAGCCGGATGCTTTTGTCTTCATCGGGGCGATTGGATGGATTTTGCTCTACAGGCAGGTTAGAGGGTAGCGCTGCATCACTCTTGCATCCCAAACCGGGAGCTTTCGCGCGGGAACCTGCCCCTTGCAGCCGCGCCGAATCATGCCCCCGATCCATCCCGGCGGCGTTGGCGCTACCGGGGATCAGGCTGGGCTCTGCCCGCTCAAATGCCGCGTCAACTTCCAGGAGGTGGCGATGCCGTCCTCGCTCAAGCGATAAAGGCGGGAATGGAAATCAGTGCCGACCACTGGAATTTCGGCGGTACCCGGCAGGGAAACCGCCAATGAGCCGGCCCAGCTTGCCGGACGGCCGGCATTCCGCTGAAAGGTCGCGGTCCCGTTGAATGGTGCGGGTGGAGCGACACTAGCCGTGGTCAGCGACTGGTCAAAGGAAAAGGCCGCCGACGTCCGTGCAAACACGAGAGTGAAGCGAGATACCTCCATGCGCCCTCGCTGTTCCGCCAGGGAAGCGCTGAAGATCGTCGACTCCGGGTACCCCCTGCCACCAACAGATCGATGTACGTCGAACCTGAGTCGCCCTCGACGGGCCACGGCTTCGAGCAGTATCTCGTCACCCGCGCCCCACAGCGGCAGGCGACTGTGCGGTCCGGCAGCATCATGGCGATGTTTGCCCACGCATTTCCAGCGCGCGTGAGTGGTTATGTCGCCTCGTGCCCGCCTGGCCGCTATTTCGGTGTAGCGCTTCTCTCCTACGAATCTAATGTGGCCCACGAAAACACCGTATGTCGTAGTCCGGGCACGACCAACGCAGCCGATCGGAGGTAACCCTCGTTGCACTCGACCCGTTGGCTTGAACCGTACTAATACTTTCCCCCGCCTACCGAACCGAGCCCGTATCCAGTTTCGTTGAATACGCCCTGGGACACTGTAGAGAGCTATTCCCCCATGGCCTTTGGCTTCCAGGCTAACCTCCCCACGAGAAACACTAACTTCAAGGGAAAATCCATTACTGCCCTTCAGGTCAAACGCGGCATGACCGTGGCGACTACCGGAGAGGATCTTCGATAGATCCTTGCTGCTAACTGGGTTGGCGCCAGCTGGTGTAGTCAGCCCTACGCAACCGATCAGAACCAGCCCGAACACGCTGATCACCATTTTTTTGCGTAATTGGCGAGTCACGCCAGGCTCAATTGTCAGCATCGGCCGCGAGTGAGTTGTGTCGCCCGATCGGCCATGCCTCGATTCCCTCGGCGTCGATGATGGCCTCGCATAAATCAGCACTCCCTCCTACAAGCGTGGAGTCCAGATCGATGTCGGTCGCGAGAAACCAGGATCGATCGGCGGGCCACATGAGATTGGGCGAGGTGGGTGCAAGGCCACTACCAGCGCCGTTGGTAGGTTCGCGGATCTGAGGGGCGGCCGAGACCGGGCCGATCACGAGAACATACTTACGACCGGGGAGCTCAAGGCGCGGAGCCTTGACCTGATCGAATGAGTGAAAGCTTTCGTAAGGTACATTCGACTTTAGCTCGTCTTTCGGCTCGGAGTGCAAAGTCGTCCAAGCCCATCCGTCCCACAACCCAAAAAAACAATGACTGGGATCTGACGTGTGGTGGTCGAGCACTCTGCACAGTGGTTGAAGGACCTGTCGCGGAAGGTCCCCGGTGTCTGGAGGCGAGCCGTTCCACTTCGAGTCCTCAAAGACGTCAGGATCAGACAAACCGACAAGGACATGCCACTGTCTGCATGCATGCATGGTTTCACCTAACTTCGCGGCAACCTCTGCCCAAGTGACAAGCGTTGGTCTTCCCCCGCTTCGGGCGACAGGTCAGGGCTTGACTGTTTCAGTTTCTTTCTGTTGATGAGTTGAGATCTCCTCGAACTCTCTCGGAGAGAGATAACCGAGCGTGGAGTGTCTCCTCTCGCGG
>JBAREU010000429.1:0-2553 GCA_049796515.1 Solirubrobacterales bacterium | reverse complement strand
CGGCAGCGTCAGTCCCCAGCGTTGTGCCACGGCGCGACCATATAGCCTGCCGAGCCGATGGGGGAGACGTCGCCGCAGAAGCCCGACCGCAACCTCGCACTTGAGCTCGTCCGGGTGACTGAGGCCGCGGCGCTGGCCGCCGCTCGCTGGGTTGGTCGCGGCGACAAGATCGCCGCCGACCAGGCCGCCGTCGACGCGATGCGCTTCGTCCTCGACTCGGTCTCGATGGACGGCGTCGTCGTCATCGGCGAGGGCGAGAAGGACGAGGCGCCGATGCTCTACAACGGCGAGCAGATCGGCGACGGTAGCCCCCCCGTGGTCGACATCGCCGTCGACCCGTTGGAGGGCACGCGCCTTTGCGCGCTCGGCATGCCCAGCGCCCTCGCCGTGATCGCGCTGGCCGAGCGCGGCACCATGTTCGACCCCGGCCCCTGTGTCTACATGGAGAAGATGGCCGGCGGCGAGGAAATCGCCGACCTGCTCGACCTCGACCGGCCGCTGCCGGAGACGTTGAAGCTGATAGCCGAGCGCAAGGGAGGGAGCGTGGGCGACGTCACGGTCGTCATGCTCGACCGGCCCAGACACAAAGAGGCGATGGTAGAAGTGCGCGAGGCCGGTGGGCGCATTCGCCTGATCACCGACGGCGACGTCTCCGCCGCCCTGCTGGCGGTCTCCGACCGCTCCCCGGTCGACCTGCTCTGGGGAATCGGCGGCACCCCCGAGGGCGTCCTCTCGGCGGCGGCGCTGAAGTCGATGGGCGGGCAGTTGCTCGGCCGCCTCTGGCCTCGCAACGACGAGGAGCGCGGCGCGGCACTCGACGCCGGCTACGACCTCGACCGGATCCTCACCGCCGACGACCTCTGCTCGGGCGAGGACGTCTTCTTCTCCGCCAGCGGCGTTACCGACGGCGACGTCCTCCAGGGCGTCCGCTACCGCGGTGCCGGTGCCAGCACCGAATCGCTGGTGATGCGCTCGCGCTCGGGCACCGTGCGCCGCGTCCAGGCCCGTCACGACCGCGCCAAGTTGCGCGCGATCATCGGCGAGCGTTACGGCTGAGTCGGTCGAGTAAGGGCGCGCTATGGATGTCGGCATCGCACTTCCCAACGCGGTTCCCGGTGCGACCGGAGATCAGCTGACCGAGTGGGCGCGCCGCGCCGAGGCGCGCGGCTTCTCCAGCCTCGGCACGATCGACCGCATCGTCTACGACAACTACGAGCCGCTGATCGCGCTGGCGGCAGCCGCCGCGGTCACCGAGCGGATCGGCCTCGCCACCACCGTCCTGCTCGCGCCGCTGCGCACCAACGCGGCCGAGCTGGCCAAGCAGGCGCTGAGCGTCAACGCACTCTCGGAGGGCCGCTTCACCCTCGGCCTCGGACTCGGTGCTCGCGACGACGATTACGAGGCGAGCGGGGTCGAGCTGCGCGGCCGCGGCAAGCGCCTCGACGCGATGCTGGAGGAGATCAAGGAGATCTGGGCCGGGGATGATGTGGGGCCGTCGATCGCCGGCCCGCCGCGCCTGATCATCGGTGGCCACGCTCCAGCCGCCTACGCCCGCGCGGCGCACTTCGCCGATGGCTGGATCGCCGCCGCCTCGGGTCCCGACCAGGCCCGCCTGGGGATTGAGGAGGCAAGGGCTGCCTGGAGCGAGGCCGGCCGCGACGGGGAGCCCCACCTGATGGCCCTCGCCTACTTCTCGCTCGGCGAGCGCGCCGAGGAGGACGTCCGCGACAACCTGATGGATTACTACGCCTGGCTGGGCGCGGAGATCGCCGCCCTGCTCGGCGGCAGCGCCGCCAAGGATGCTGACGCCGTCAAGCAGTACCTAGCCGCCTATGAAGACGCCGGCTGCGACGAGCTGATCTTCTGCCCCAGCTCGAGCGACCCCCAGCAGGTCGACCTGCTCGCCGACGCCGCCGGTCTCTGAGCCCCCGTGGCGACTTATGCGCCCATATGACGCATAAGTCGCCAGCCGAGAACCTCAGTCGAGCAGACCGACCTGGCGCAGGATCGAGACCGAGTCTGAGTAGACGTCCTTGCGCTTGACCAAGCCGTCCTCGAAGGGGATCGAGTCGATCCCGTCCCAGGAGATCGTGCGTCCCGTCGGCGGCGCCTCGAGGTCGCCGCGCCGCATCGGGTTCGAGTGCGTCGCGGTTGCCGTCCACTCCTGCACGACCAGCCCCTCGCGCACGTAGAGCCGCCGCGTCTCGAACCTCAGGTCGGGCCAGGTGGCGAAGATCGAGGCGATGTGGGCGCGCACGTCCTCGCCCGTCGCCGACTCGCCTGCGGTGTGGTTGGCGAAGACCATGTCCGGCGCGTGCATCGCCACGATCGCGTCGAGGTCCTGCGCGTTCCAGGCGTCGTTGTAGCGCCCGATCGTCGCGGTGAGGTTGTCGATCGAGTCGGCGTCGCTCATGTCCATCACTTTATGTTGTGCGCATGCTGTCAGTCGACGTCGCCGTGGTCGGCGCCGGGCTCTCCGGCCTGCGGGCGGCGCGGGCGCTCGCCGACGCCGGCCGTGAGGTCGTCGTGCTCGAGGCGCGGGACCGGGTCGGC
>JBAREU010000428.1:0-13829 GCA_049796515.1 Solirubrobacterales bacterium | reverse complement strand
CGATTGCGCTGCTGCCGGTGGCCTTGGTCACGGTCGCAATCGTCGGGATGGTGGCGTTGATCGTCATCGCCGCGGGCGGATCGGATTCACAGAAGGCGCCTATCCGCGGGGTTGCGGATCCGGCGCCGCGCGTCGTAGTGAAGAGGGCGCAGCGAATACCGACGCACACGCACCAACGGGAACCGCATCACGTGATGAAACCGCCCGCTTTCCAGAGGGGTGCGGGACAGCCCGAACGGAAGCGCGAGCCTGAAGCGAGGATTGAAACTCAAGCGTCGCCGGCACCCGAACCCCCCACTGAACCGGCGCCCGAACATATTCCGGCACCTGCCCCGGAAACAACGCTGCCGTCGCCAGCGGCGCCGACGTCACCGGCGGCTGAGTTTGGGCTGTAGCTCAGCCAAAGGTCCGCGAGCATGCGGACAATTTACAGTTTGGCGCGCAGCTCGGCTGCTGTCTTAGCGCTCTCTGTAATCTGACCGCTGACGACCCAGTTTTTCATTACCTAAGGCGCGCACGCGTCGAGGTGCAGCAATGAAAAGACTCAAAATTACTATGCATCCAATGATGGTCGTTAGCTGAACTCCAAAGTAAGCAAGAACTCCCAAAATCAGGGTCAGGCATCCAGCGCCGATCCATACGGATCGACTTGGCCATCTTAGAGGTCCGAGGTACATTCGTCACTATTAACTATACTACATAGGGTTATGAGCCATGAAGAGTTAGCTGCTCCGCATGGGAATGCATGTCACCACGTGCGGAGAATGAGCGTGCGCGCACTCGTCTGCATAGTTACCTTTATGGCACTTGGCCTCCTTACCGCGATGGCATTTTCGGCCTTTACTCAACCAAAGACTGCAAAGGCAAGTCTGCGCCCCTCCCTACCGCCGACCACTTTTCCGCCCAGCTTCGGTGTGCAACGCATCGGACGCTCCGAGCTTCTAGCCAGCGGTGAGACTATTCTTGGTCCGACCCAGCTCGTGGCATTTTGGTCAACGAGTGGTCTTTGCGTTGAGCTTGACCATCTGAATTTTCAAAGTCGAGCTGGTGGCTGTGGCTTCAAGGCCTTACCCCCCAGCCGCCAAGTCCTCGCCGTCGGTGCGGGCTATACGGGAACACCTGGCGAAATCGGGCTCACCGAGATTCTCGGCCAAGCAAATCCATCGACGCGTTCCGTGCTTATCGAATACCACTACGCTAATACCCGTCATCGCGTACGCGCAATGGTTGGCGGTCTTCCTGCACGCATGCGAAAAGACAATGGACCATCTTCAGCTATGTGGTTTGGGGCTAACCTTCGGGGCTGTGTCGGTGGCAGTAGTGTAAAAATTCGGGTATTCGGCCCACACAAACGTTTTCTGGGCGAGGATCAAGGCATTACTCAAGGAGCTGCTTGTCGGGCTGGCGCAGGCTATAAGGTACGCGGATCTGTGACCTTTGGCTCACTTCCTTCCCTATGAGGACCATCCAGTTCCTACGTAGCGATTGATGACAGCAAACTACGCGCCTCCGGCTCACGGCGTGGTCCACATTGATCCCTTTGCTGATATTTACCCATTGTTCACACCAGTGCTGGGCCAGCATCGACGCGCTCACTAAGTGATTATCAGGATGTGCGGCTACCCTTCAAGGACGGGTGAAGAAAACTCCTTGATGTGGTCTCCCTGATATCCGCTTCCGTATAAGTGAGACTGTATTTGGTAGTAGTTGGTTGCCGGACCCGTAGCATTAATCCAGTCATATCTAAAGCTACACCAATAGTTCAAGTATTTCCCGTAGCCATAGGGGGCAGGATTTGGTCCCGACCAACCTATTGCGTGAAGAGTCGTATCGGTTAATACATGGTCAGCCTCCGTAGCGCACTTTGCAGCCGTATTACCACGCCAAGCGTAGCCCCCGATCCGGCCACGTTCACCATTCCAGAAAAAGGTACCCCAGCCCCACGTGTGCCAATGGCCACAGGAAAGTCCGTTACAGTAGCCTACCTCAAATTTTGATCGCCGTTTACGTTGCTGCCAGTCCCACATTTCCGGCGCCGCACGTGCCAGAAACAGGCGGCGCGGAGCCTCCGGCCCTGGAGTTTTTATATCGTCATACTGGCCGGAGAACTCATCCGCGCCTTCCGACATTTCTTCTTCAGCTTCGCGGTTAATTCGTTCTTGTTCTTCCCTTGCAATCCGTTCTTCGTCTTCTTTGATTTCCTGTTCGTCTTTAGGGCCAAGAACTATTTCAGTGGTGTAACCACCTTCCCAGCCAGAACCGGCAACAACTGGATAGATGAAGGACGCTTGTCGATGAGAGACAGTCAACGTGACTATATTTCCTTCACTCACGGCTAGAGACGTCGGGACGTTTGCTCCGATCGCATCGTGAGCAGGTTCGGCAGTGATCAGCGTCACCACCATGCCATCTTCATTTACTATCTCGGCATCAAGCGGGTCAACCGATCTGAGGGTCTGGCCTTCGTTTAGTAGGACTTCCCATGAGTAGGTCTCGGGACCGCTTATATCCCGTATGCTTTGAAAGGTCGTAAGCCCATTGAATATGGGTCTTATAACGGTGTCAACATTATGTCGAGTGTTGCTAGACATTGCGACAGTTTCTTCCGCAATGACCATCGGCAATGATTCTTCACTTATGTGAGTTGGCTCCGCATGAAGTGCGGTCTCTGGGAAAATGATCGTGAATCCATCGTCGGGATCTACCGAGATCGCCGATAGGTTCGACGTACCTCTACTTTCAAGCTCATCACCATCTTTTACAAGGGATGGATCGTTCCCCTCGATACGCTCTTCGGCATTGTAAATTTCTGCGGTCGGTGCGACCACGGTGGATTCGCTAGTGGCGTCGGCTGCGTCGAGCGTGTCTTCGGCCTCTCCTACGGTGATTTGACCGTCTGGATCGACGTTGATCGTCCAGTGTTTAGTCGCCGTATTGCCTGCCCCATCGGTGACGACAAGTTCCGCAGGGTGTGCACCCCCGGAATAGGCGCTCATGTCGATCGATTTCGAGAGCGTTCCAGAGCAGCCTCCATCTGGGCAAGCTTGGCTGGACGATGCGACCTGCTGACCGTCGATGCGTAGAACCAGGGACGTGATCCCGTAGCCGTTGTCACTTGCGGTGGCAGTCAGGCCGTAGCTTTCCTGTTCGACCCAACCCTCGGGCGCTTCTGCCAGCTCGCCACCGGTCTCAAGGGTCGGTTTCGTCGTATCAGGCTGAACTTCGACTTCTAGAGTTTTTGACGCCGTGTTCCCGAGCCCGTCAGTGCCTTTAACAACGACGCTGTGTTTGCCCGGCGCCCAGGCGGAGGAGCCCAGGGTCCATTCACGCACGATCGGGCATTGTTCGCTCGTGCAACCGGCTACGCCGGTGTTGACCGATTTGCCGTCAACGCGGATCTCGGTGGTGATTTCTGAGCGCCAGTTCGCCTGACTCCAGCGTTGCAGACGGTTGTTGCCCGCGTCGGTCACCCACAGCGTCCCTTGCGGGTTGCCGGCGATGCCCATTGGGTAGACGAAGCTGAACTGGCCATTGCCGCTGCCCGGTGAGCCGAACTGCGTGAGGTATTCGCCGTTCGAGTTGAAGCCCTGGACGCGCCCGTTGTTTCGGTCACCGATCCAGACGTTTCCGGCGGAATCGGTGTTGATCGCGCCGGGGCTGTCAAGCTGGCCGTTGGCAGATCCGTAGGAGCCGAATTTGCCGAGGAACACTCCAAGTGGGCTGAACCGCTGCACGCGGTTGTTGCCGCTGTCAACGATAAGGATGGTGAAGGTAGATTCTCCGGAGGGACCGCCCAGGGCGATACCGGTTGGGTCGTCGAATTTCGCGTCTTCCCAGCCATAGGAGCCGACTTGGCCGAAGATGCCGCCGCTTTTGGTGAAGCGGTGGACGCGATGGTTGCCTCGGTCAACGACGAAGATCGCATTGCCGCTCGGACCGGTGACGATTCCCGCCGGTCCTTTGAACTGGCCGGGACCCGAGCCGTAGGAGCCGAACTGGCTCAGGTATTCGCCTTTTGAGTTGAAGCTCTGCACTCGGTGGTTGCCCGAGTCGGTGATCCAGATGTTGCCTTCGATGTCGATGTCTATGGCGTTGGGTCCGTTGAACTGACCGTTGCCAGATCCGTAAGAGCCGAATTGGGCGAGATACTCGCCGTTGGGGCTGAATTTCTGGATGCGATTATTTCCCTTGTCGATCACCCAGAGGTTGCCATCGGCATCCATAGCGGCGTCAGAGGGATGGTTGAACTGACCGGCGCTGGCTCCAGGGGAGCCAAACGAGCTCACGTAGGCTGGTGCATAGCCGGGAACCGACCACTTCTGCACGCGGTTGCTGCCGATGTCGGTAATCCAAAGGCTGCCTTTGGAATCGACTGCGATGCCCATCGGGTAGCCGAGGTAGAACTGGCCGGGGCCGGTGCCGGCCGATCCGAACCGGGCGACGTATTCGCCGCTCTGGTTGAACTGCTGGACGCGATTGTTGTTCATGTCGCCGACCCAGACGTTGCCCCTGCTGTCGATCGCAAGGGCGAAGGGTCGGTTGAACTGGCCGTTGCCGGAGCCATAGGAGCCGAACTGGCGCACGTATTCGCCCCCTTCGCTGTAGACCTCGACGCGGTGATTGCCCCAATCGGCCACCCAGACGTTGCCGCCAGGTCCGATGTCGATACCGGTCGGTTCGAGCAACTGGCCGGTGGCTGAGCCTTTCGTGCCAACGACTTTGATGAACTCGCCTTTGTCGTTGAACTTCTGCAGGCGAGCGTTGTAGGTATCTGAAACCCAGATGTTGCCTTTCGGATCAATCGCGATGCCTTCAGGGCTAGAGAACTGGCCGTTGCCAGCTCCGTAGCTGCCAACGGCTTTCAGGAATTCGCCTTTGTCGTTGAACTGCTGAATGCGGTTGTTGCCGGAATCCGTAACCCAGATATTGCCTTTGGCATCGATCGCAAGCGAGGTCGGACGGTTGAACTGGCCGTTGCCAGATCCCGTGGTGCCGAATTTGGCGAGGTATCCGCCCGCCGCGTTGAACTGCTGCACGCGGTTGTTGTTCTTATCGACTACCCAGAGATTGCCTTTGGCGTCAACGGCAACGTCGCCCGGGTGGGAGAGCTGGCCGTTGCTCGTTCCCGCCGACCCAAATGAGGAGCTGAAGGACGGTGCCGGCGGTGGACCCTCGAGCCCTGCCTGGGCGGTTGCATCGACTTTCAGCTTGTAGCGGGGGCGGCTCGTCCCGAGCGTGGCCTGTTCGGTCATCGCGCCCGAGAGAGCAACGGTCGGCGGCGAGGGCTGTAGCTCGATCGTCAGCGTTTTCGTCGTCGTCAGGCCAACGGCGTCCGTGGCCACGACTTTGGCCGTGTGCTGGCCCGCCGAGAATTTGCCCGATTCGATGCTCATTTCAATCGGGATCGCGCAGTTTTTCGTGGAGCACCCTGGTTCAGTGCTCGCAACGACTTTTCCGTCGAATTCGATTTGCACTTTGGCCACGCCCGACTGTGGTTGTGCCGTGGTGCCATCGGTCGCATCGACTTTGAGCGTGTAGCTCGGCCGTTTCGTGCCCAGCGCGGCCTGTTCGGTCATCGTCCCCGAGAGCGCTATTGCGGGCGCGGTGTGGTCAACCTTGATTTCGGCCAACCACGGCGCAGATTTGTTGCCGACCGGATCCTCGGCGACGACGGTCAGAGTGTTGATTCCCTGAGGCATGACGGCCGGTTCGTATTTCAGGGCTGGGGGTCCGACGTCGGTCGAGCTCCAGGTTCGCGGACAAGCCGCGCCGCTGACACCAATGCAGCCGTAGGAAGTTTTCCAGCTATGTGGCGGTGATACCTGATCGGTCACGGTCAGTGACTGCACGCCCAGGCCCGAATCGCTGGCGGCAAAAGAGATCGGGGAAGCGGTCTGGTTGACCCAATGCCCAGGCCCCGACAAAGACCCAATGCCCGGGATACCGTTGTCGGCAAGTTCGATCGAGGCGGAGCCGACATAGACGTCGGTATTTTGGGACGGACCGGTTTCGGTTCCCTGGATACCTACGTATCCGGCCTTGACGTCGGTGTTGGGCTGGGGGTTGTTGAACTGGTATTGGTAAGCCATGTTGGTGAGTCCGTGTCCGCTCAAGCCCTCGTGCGTGTAGTAGCTGACCCAGCCTGGTTTGATCGAGTCCCAGATGCCGGCAAGCAGGTATGGGCTCAGAGACGCGCTGAGGGCATTCCACTTCAAATTCCAAAGGGTCATTCGCGAGATGAAGCTCGTCGGCATGCTCCCGTATTTTTCCTGGTCGGTGTAGTAGCGCGGCACGGTGTAGATCATGCCCGCCGCATCCCCCACCCTTAGGGCTCCGTTGCTTTCAATGAAAATCCCCGTGGTCCATTTTGGTGGGGGGCCAGAGCCCAAGAATTGGTTCCTGAGGCGGATATCCGCCGGGGGATAGGCTGGATAGGACACGAGATGGCCCCACTCTTCCCGGGTCATGCACGAGGAGTCGGTAGGGGTACCGAAACTGCTGTTGCAGATGCCGCTCTGCGAGTGGCTCATGTTTGCCCAGTCGTAGGTCTGAAAGAGGGGGTCGAGGAGGATAGGAAGGCTGGTGGACTCCGTCGGAGAGACGGTCAGCGTCATTGAGCCATCCAGGACATCGAGCGTGACTGGAACCTCGGCACCGGTCGCATCTATCGCGGTCGGGGGAGGGACGCTGAGGAGGGTTTCTTCCCCCTCGGTCACAGCGGCGCCCCCCTCCTCGGTGGCTAGCAGCGTAGCCTCGGGCGGAAGATCGAAGTTGAAGGTCTGCGAGCGGGGCGAGTCGGGGCTTCGCAGCTGCGTGAACGTCTCTACGCCCGTAGGGGTGGGCGCAATAACGAGATCGGTGTCGGTGGCGACATTGGGCATGAAGGCGACGCTCTGATCGACTATCGAGGCCACACGCTCTTGCGGTGCTCCCGCAAGTTCGATCGTTATGCCCTGGTCGGGAAGCTCGATGCCATCGCCGAGTTCTTGGGGGATGCCGACTTCGACCAAAGAATTGGCGGGCTGCAATTCACCTTCGGTGTGTTCAAGGCTGAGGTCCACAGCCTGCGGCTCTTCCGAGGAGAGAGAGTCCGTACGGAGCGGAATGGAGGAATCCAAGAGGATCGCCCCTTGGAGCTGGCCGATGCCTTCCTCGGGGTTGGGGTTGCCATCTTCAGCCTCCTCGGCCGCTGAGGGCGCCTGAGCCCGAAGTTCGTCTTTCTCGGTCAGTGCGGTTGATTCAGATTCGCCTTCCTCAGACGCTGGAGCTTCGGGATGAGTCGCGGCGACAGGTATTGGCGCGTCTTCTGGTCTCAGCAAGGCGACATCGGGCGCTAGGAACCGCTCGACATCGAGTTCGTCAAAGATGCCGGCCGGGGCTTGGATCTGCGCGTCGAATACCCCCTGTAGTAGTTCGAGGGCGCCGGCGCGGTCAAGATCACGGTGAGGAAGGATCTCGGCGACCTCTGAATTGGTCACCTGAGGCTCGACCAAGCCTGGTCCTTGGGCTTGTATCGCCTCAATGACGTCTTCAGACCGCGGTAGTCCTGAGACTTGCGCACTTGACTCCTCGGCCGAGGCGGAAGTTCCCCCGAGGAGGATGAGGACCAAGAGCAAGCCAACGGCCGAGAAACAAGCTGGGAGCTGAGGAGACCGAGTCCGAGCAAGCTGCCTTCGACCCGGTTGCGAATGCACAGTAGAACTGCGTCGACTCCCTGCCATTGACCTCTCCCCTTCTCTGGTGGTTATGCCTCCAGAACGTCTCCCAGGGAAAGGTCAATGACCTTCACATCATTCTGGTACTGCTTCAGACACGAAATGGTATGTCTGAGGAGCGGGAACCTATCAGCCGACCAAGTATCAAGTCAAGACCGAAATCGTAAATCGTGCAGCTGCGTCAATTTGGCGAGCATGAAGACAAATTCATGCAGCCCGCCCGATGCGGGAGCTGGAGCCTCAAGCGCGCTCGGCGGCGCGCAATGCTCAGGCTGAGGACTCCGCTCCCGCGTCGGTGGGTACAGGAACGTGGAGGCCGGAGCCGCCCACGCGAGGGCCTCGCCGCAGCCCGGTGGGGTAAGGCCGGGTCTGAATCAAGGGCAAGGCGCTCATGTCTCCCACCGTCAGATGCGGGCGGCCAGCGCCCCCGGAGATTGGCGGTTAGCGGCCAATGGTCGGGGCACGGCTGGCAACGCGCTGAGCGCTTCGATCAGCTGCGCGCCCTAGCTGCCGCTGTGCTTCCTGTAGGCGGCGCTGAGCGCGGGCGCGCTCGGCTCGCGCTGCTGCGCTGCGCGGCTGCTTGCCAAGCGCGTTGCTCTCCTCGCGTATCCCGTGGCGGCGGCGGTACGTTGCGATCGCGTGCGCGCCTTTGTGCCAAGCGAGGGCCTTATCGGGATCATGCGGGTAGGGGCCAAGCGCCTCGTAGATGGCTTTCGACGGTTCGAGCCGCGCCGCCTCGACGTCGCGGCGGGCGAGCTGGTTGATTCGCCGATCGACTAACGCGGCTTTGAGCCGCAAGGCAGGGTCTACCGGCTTGGGCTCCCCCATCGCGGTTGACTCCGGCAGGGCATCCCGTTCGCCGCGGTTCCGACTCAGTCGCTCAACCAGCGCCGCTTCAGCTCTCATCACTCGCGCCAGCTCCTCGGCGGGCGGGTCTTTCATCGCCTCGATCGCCGCACGCTCTCTGCTGAGTGCCGCGACCCAGAACTCAGCGTCCTTGATCTCTCGCTCAAGCCGATCACGACGGCTGAGGAGGGGATCGACGGCGCGGCCGGCGGCGGCCAGCTCGGCGCGGCGGTCGGCAAGTTCGCGAGGGGTCAGCCGCTCGATCTGCTTGCGGAGGTCAACCTCGGCGGCGGCGAAGTCGTTGCCCTCGCGCTCCATCGCGCTGCGAATGTCGTGGAGGTCGTCTGAGACCTCGCGGCGCCCCGGCCCCAGCTCGGGATCGATCAGCTCCGAGGACGCGACGGCGTAGACGTTTGCGACCTCGCCTCCCCGGCTGACCGCGACCAGCTCTTGCTCAAGACTGGCGCCGGCATCGAGCAAGGGGTAGGCGCGATCGACGGTCTTACCCTGCGCGCCGAACTTGGTCAAGGCGTAGGCGTATTCGAGCGCAGGCCCATTGTCCTCGCGGCGGCGGTTCAGGAATTTCGGGCCAAGGGTGACGGTGCGCTCATCGCCACCGACGCGGCGCAGCTCGATCGTTCGCGCCGCCGCGTCAACGTCGAGAACGTCCCAGCGTTCGCGATTACAGACACCTTCCTTGTTCGCCCGGGTCTGGACTCGATCGCCGGCGGCAAAGGGGCGCTCGCCGACGATCACCTCGGCGCTGCCGAGCGCGCCTTCCTCACGCCGCAGCTCGCGCGCCTGGTCGTTGAGATAGTCAACGTCGCGGTTACGACGGGCGATCATCACGGCATCGGCGCCGGTTGAGTAATCGCGGTGCCAGTCAGCGAGTTGACCGCTGAGGACGGTCTGTAGGTCGTCGCCGACGACTAGGCGGTCCTGGGTCCGCAAGAGGTCAAGGGCCTCAGAACCGCGCCCTTCGTGAACGAGCTGGACGAGCTGCTGATCCTCGGGGCGCCGCTGGCGCCGGATCGTGTCGAGCGTCGTCGTATCCACCGTGCGCGTCAGGTGCGCGTAGAGACCGCCGGGGCCTATCGCACCGATCTGGTGCGGGTCGCCGATCAGGGCGAGCTTGGCGTCGCATTCGAGGGCAACGAGACGAAGCGCCTCAAGGTCGGGCGTCGAGACCGGACTAGCCTCGTCCACGAAGATCACCGTCTCGCGCCGAAAAGGCATGACTCCCTGCGCCTGCAAGCGCTCCGCCTGGTTTAGGAGCGCGCGGATCGAGATCGCGTTGTGAATTCCGGCGTCTTTCAGCTCGCCGCTCGCGGTGCACGCCATCGCACACCCGCGCACGTCGTACCCGGCTGCTTCGAAAGCCCCTCGCGCGGTGTCGAGCGCGACGGTCTTCCCGGTGCCCGGCAGGGCTGCGATCGGCACGACTCGCTCGCCACTGGTCGCGAGGCGAATAACCATCGCCTGCTGATCGGCGCCGAGATAGGGATGCTCGGCGAGTACCGCGTCGACGATGTCGCGAGGGACCTGCGCGACTCCGGCATCAACGCCGCGAAGGGCGCCGTCCATGAAGCGGCTCTCCATTTCGGCGAGCCGTGGCGTCGTGTAGTGGTCGAAGTCGAGCGGCCCGGTGGACTCATGCACGCAGACGATCCGCTCGCTCGCGAGGACCTGATCGACAGCGGCGGTGAGGGTCGGCCCATCGGCGCCTTCGGGAAGCTGATCGCACAGAGCCCACAAGAGCGCGCGGCGATCGAAGTGCGAGCACGTCTCCTCCAGCTTGGCGAGCGCGGCGTCAAGATCCTCAGCGCTCACTTTGCGCGGCTCGCGAGGGCGAGCACCGGTGACCATCTCGCTCATGCCTTCGGGGGTGATTCCGTAGGGCTCGGCAGTCGCAATCCACTCCTCGCGCCGATCGTCTTCGTTCACGCCGTAGTCCTTGGCCTCGCGGGTCCGATAGGCGGCGGTCTGCGCCGCCTCGACGGTTGAGACGCCGTGCTTCTCAAGCCAGCTCGCGATCTCTTTCGAGCGGGTGCTGAAGGCGTCGATCACGTCGCGGTCGAATCCCTTGAGATCGGCATAGCCGTTCGTGACCGCCTCGAAGTCCAGGCCGAACTCGCGCAGAAAGCCAGCTCGAAGCGCGGCCTGGAAGACGACCCCCGCCGACTTGCCGTGCGGCCAAAGAGGCGACCGGCCTCGTGGGCTCGCAAGGCTCAGCCATTTGCCGTCTGAGGTGGCGCGGGTGAGGTTGGAGATGACGACATGGACGTGAAGGGCGGGATCTTTCGCGCGGCTCATGCGATGGCGAAAGGCCATTCCGACGAACCCCTCGCCGCGCTCGATCCGGTGCCCGCCCTTGCCCCGCTGGACAAAGCAGGCTTCGTGCTCAAGATGCGCCAGCCCCTGTCGCACCGCGTCGTTGAGGACCGAGAGAAGGCGGGTGCGGGTTGCTTCGTCACCGAGGGCATAGAGGATCGAGACAGACTTCGGCGCCGAAAAGCGGACGTCATAGCCAAGCACCGGCTCGACTCGCTTTTCGCTGCCATCGGGCCGAGGCCGGTAGCGCGTTTCGGGACGCCGCACGAGCTGCTCGCCGCGGGTCGGATCGCGACCCTCGAGGATTGCGCTGTAGCTCTCGGCGTCAACCTCGCCGGACAGGCCAAGCTCAGCGGCTAGCTCGCCGATCCACTCTCCCGGCGCCTCGCCGGGCTTCGTGTAGTAGTCGTCGCCACCTTCCGCAACTGCGGCAAGCCAATAGCCGGCATTGCCGCGCTGAATCTTCGTAACGCCGACCATTGGGGAAGGCGTCCGTGCGGAGGGGTCAGCCGCCCCCGGAGATTGAGCGAACCCGTGTTCGGGTTCATAATGTGTCGGCTGTCGTGGGTGGGGGTAGTGCGGACGCTTCAAGCTAAGGCAAAGCCCTCTCTCTCAGCGGGAAAAGCTCGCTAAGAATGCGGTGACATTTCGAGCTACCGGTGACGGTGGACGAAACTCTTGCTTGACCTTTGATCTCGTGGCTACCTGCGAGCTGGTCGGATCTAGGTGGGAAGGGCACTACCCCCACCCACGACAGCCGCGGCGCCCGCCAGCCGGCTCGATGCCGGGTGACGGGCGCCGGCATTTGGCAGTTTGGCCGTTGCGCCCTGACACGGTCCGTCTCCCCCACTCAACTTCTAGACCGGCCGACGCATTCGAAGCCCCGGCCGGCGAATTGCTTCGCAAGAAAGCGCTTCCGATTCGGCTATCCCGCCAGCAGGGCGTGGGCGTGTAGCGCCGCGGGGGTCGGCTCCACGAGTTCGTCGTCGGCTCGGTAGTCGATCAGGCCCACCTGCCTGAGGGAGCGGATCGCGCGAGTGGCTGTCTGGACCTCCCTACGGTCCGAGGGGTCGGCAACGATCCTCAACGCAAGCGCGCCGACCGTCAGCTGCTGGGGGTGGAGCTCTATGGCCTCTTGAAGGATCACCCGTTCCACCGGCCTGGCTTTGTATTTGGGCGGTATGGCGTCAGCCCTCATCTCGTATGTCTCGGTTCTTGCCCCGACTCGTTATTCGACCACGCAACGGCCCGATCCTGAAACTCAAAACCACCTCTAAGCCCCCAGGTAATTCCCTCGATTAGCTCGTCAAGCCGGACCGAGAGCACGCTTGCGAGCTTGATGATTGTGTTGAGCATTGGTTCACGGCCACCGCGCTCGATCAGTCCGACCTCGGTTCGGTGCAAAGAAGCACGGCGACTAAGCTCTTCCTGCGATATCCCGATTCGATTTCGGCAGGCACAGACGTTTTCGCCGAAGCGCACGGCGAGAGGGTTCTTCTCAGTCATCGCGTGCCCCGGTCAGCTTGACCCGAAAGGAGATGTCGGCGAGGCTCCGAGTCGTCGGCCTTTCGGCAAGCTCAATGGCATCAAGTTTGGTGAGGCGACGTAGGTGATAGCCGAGGGTCCGCCAGGACACTTCGCCGTCGAAAAGTTGAGCGAGATCGCCAGCAGAAAGTGGCTGCTCGCTTCGCTGGAGAGCTTCGATGATCTGCACATCGATGGGATGCAGGACGCGTGCCACCAGCCTCGCCCAGCAGAACTCGCGTGTCTTCTCGCCCCTCCTGGGATGCGGGATGCGCCTCGCAAGCGCCAAGAAAGAACTCCTGATTGACCCTGCGTCCTTCGGCATCACGGCCGGGAGGGTAAGCGGCTCTAACCCTCCCGATCATTTCGGCTGGTGTATCTAAAAAGCCTGTATGCACCGAGGGATATTTGCTGCAAGCGCCATGAGCCGAACTCCCAACCGATTGAGAGCTAGGAGCCCGGCTCATGGCGCAATGATCGATGTTAACCGACCTTATTGACAGAAATTGCCGGCAGGGCTGGCTGGCTCGCGGCGAGCTTCATCTTCTCACCTCCTCTCCCAGAAATTGCTAGAAAAAATCAGAGTAAATCTAGCGAGGGAGGCATTCGAAGACTTAGAAGGTTTCGTTTGGATAACCGCTTACACTTCGCCGCGCTCAACAAACCGGAAGCAGTCAAAAGGAGCCGCGTGGCCGCCAAACTTGCTATCGGCATCAAGTCCCGGACGGCACATCTACGCCGTCTGTCAGTGGTCTTCGCCGCCGAGATTCGGCTGAAAATCGTCACCGAGCTTTTCATGCGAGAGATGAGCTCGAAACAGTTCTACGAAGAGTTCGGTGGGGGCTCA
Organism: Solirubrobacterales bacterium; assembly: GCA_049796515.1. Taxonomy (GTDB): domain Bacteria; phylum Actinomycetota; class Thermoleophilia; order Solirubrobacterales; family 70-9; genus VRUE01. The sequence continues at coordinate 566 of JBAREU010000428.1, read as the reverse complement.
ATGAGCCGAGTCGATCGCCATTTCAAGAGGCTCGCCGAACACGACTGGCTCCGACACATCAGGAGCGAGGGACCAGGCGGCAAGCGGCGCGGCGGCGTCGAGCACTTCTATCGGGCGCCCGAACTTGCATTCTTTGATGTTGAGAGTTGGGCTTTGATGCCCTATTCGATTCGAGCCACTTGTACGGTCAACATATTCGGCCAGATCGCTCCGCGTCTGCGCGAAGCGATGGAGGCGGCGAGCTTGGCAGCGGGCCTGAATCACGACTTGACCTGTACGCAGCTACTACTTGACCAAGTCGGCTGGGAACGTGCCATCGAGGCTGTTGAGGCCCAGTTCCTATCTCAATTCGAAGAGCAGGAGGACGCCAGACGTCGCGTCTACTACTCAAGGGAGGGACTAACGCGGGCAGATGTCTTTCTGATCGCATTCGAGTCTCTGGTCTTCCCCCGCTTCGGGCGACAGGTCAGGGCTTGACTGTTTCAGTTTCTTTCTGTTGATGAGTTGAGATCTCCTCGAACTCTCTCGGAGAGAGATAACCGAGCGTGGAGTGTCTCCTCTCGCGG
>JBAREU010000427.1:0-2090 GCA_049796515.1 Solirubrobacterales bacterium | reverse complement strand
CGGTCGCCGGCTTCGAGTACGACGGCCGCGAGATCGACCTGATCGACACGCCGGGAGAGCCGAGCTTCGTCGCCGACGCCGCCGCGGCGCTGCGTGTCGCCGACGCCGCGGTCGTCGTCGTCAACGGGGTCGCCGGGGTCGAGGTGCAGACCGAGCGCCTCTGGCGCCGTGCCGACGCCGAGGGGTTGGCGCGGCTCGTCTTCGTCAACATGCTCGATCGCGAGCGCGCCGATTTCTTTGCCGTCCTCGACTCGCTCAAGAGCGCCTTCGGCCCGCACGTCGTCGCCACCGAGATCCCGATCGGCTCCGAGCACGAGGTTCGCGGGGTGATCGACCTGATCGACCTCGAGGCATTCGTCTACGAGGGCCCCGAGCGGGGTAGCGCGACCAAGGTCGAGATCCCCGAGGGGCTGCGCGCCCAAGCCGAGGAGTACCGCGAGAAGCTGATGGACGAGGTCGCGGAGAACTCCGACGAGCTGATGGAGCGCTACCTCGACGGCGTGGAGATCGACCACGCGGAGATCGTCGGCGCGCTCAAGCAGGGCGTCACCGCGGGGCGAATCTTCCCCGTCACCTGCGGTGTCGCGACCCGCAACCTCGGCACCAACCGGCTGCTCGGTGCGCTGGTCGAGGACCTGCCCTCGCCGGTGATGCGGGGGCCGCTGCTGGCGCAGGACGAAGCCGGCGAGCCGGTCGAGATCGAGCCCGACGAGGACGGGCCGCTCGTCGCCTACGTCTTCAAGACTCTCGCCGATCCCTATGCGGGGCGGATCAACCTCTTCCGCGTCTGCCGCGGAACGCTGCGCGCCGATTCGCACATCGTCAACGCCAGCCGGCGCGAGAAGGAGCGGGTCGGCCAGCTCAGCCGGCCGCTGGGCAGCGAGCTGACAGCGGTGGACGAGTTGGGTGCCGGCGAGATCGGTGCAGTTGCCAAGCTCAAGCAGACCCAGGCCGGCGACGTCCTCTGCGAGCACCAGGAGGCGATCGCCTTTCCGCCGCTCGACTTGCCGGCGCCGGTGATGGCCTTTGCCTACGAGCCGAAGTCGAAGGGCGACGAGGAGAAGGCAGCCGCCGCGGTGCGGCGGCTGAGCGAGGAGGACCCGACGCTTGACGTGCACCGCGATACGCAGACCGGCGAGCAGATCGTCGCCGGGCTGACCCAGGTCCACGTCGAGGTGATCGTCGAGCGGATGAAGCGCCGCTTCGGTGCCGAGATCGAGCTGCACCCGCCGCGCGTCCCCTACCAGGAGACGATTCGCCAGCCGGCCGAGGCACACGCCCGCTTCAAGAAGCAGTCGGGTGGTCGCGGCCAGTTCGCCGACTGCAAGATCGAGATCGAGCCGGCCGAGGGGGGCACCGGGCTGGATTTCGTCAACCAGATCAAGGGGGCGGCGATCCCCGGCGGCTTCATCCCAGCGGTCAGGAAAGGGGTGGAGGAGGCGATGCGGCACGGCACCGTCGCCGGTTACCCGGTCAAGGACGTGCGGGTGCGGCTCGTCGACGGTAAACACCACGACGTCGACTCCTCCGAGATGGCCTTCAAGGTGGCCGGGTCGATGGCCTTCCGCGAGGCGATGGAGGCGGCAGAACCGGTCCTGCTGGAGCCGATCGTGCGGCTCACGGTGAGCTGCCCCGGGGACGTCGTCGGCGAGGTGATCGGCGATCTCAACTCGCGGCGCGGCCACCCGCTCGGGATGGAACCGAAGGGCGCCGCGACCGAGGTCAGGGCGGAGGTGCCGATGGCGGAAGTGCTCGACTACGCGCCCGACCTGCGCTCGATCAGCGGCGGGCGGGCCGAGTTCACGGTCGAGTTCGAGCGCTACGAGCCGGTGTCGACTCAGCTGGCCGAGAAAATCGTTGCAGCGGCTCAGCAGGGGACGGCGGCAGCGGCGTAGGCGATCGAGCCGTTGGTAGTTTGGAGCGGTGAGCCCTGACGAGACCTGCGCCGTATGCGGTCGCACCATCCTGGCGGGGGAGCGCACACGGTCCTACATCAGCCCGAAGGACGGCCCGCGGCTGGTCTGCGATCTCTGTCGCGGTCGCGCCGAGGGGCAGGGCTGGGTCGACCCGGCGGCGCCAGGCGCCAACGT
>JBAREU010000426.1:0-1999 GCA_049796515.1 Solirubrobacterales bacterium | reverse complement strand
GACCAGCGCCGCTGCCGCCGTCGCCGCGGGGCGCGTCAAACTGCGCTTCGCCGACGGTGGCGTCGGCGCCGAGATCGACCGCCACGGGAGCGAGCGATGAGCGAGAAACCGGAGTCGTATGAGGCCGCGGTCGAGCGGCTGGAGCAGATCATCGACCGGCTCGACTCCGGCCAGGCCGGCCTGCGCGAAACGCTCGACCTCTGCCGCGAGGGTCGCGAGCTGGTCAACTACTGCGTCGCCGAGCTCGACGCGGTTGGCGAGGGCCTCAAGGAGCTGCGCCTCGACGAGCTGGCGGCGAAGCTGGAGGAAGCCCCGACCGGGACCTAGCGAAAAGGAGATGCACGTGAACGCACAGTCCACCCTCATCACCGGCACCGATTTCATCACCGTGGCGACTCAGGACTTCGACCGCTCGATCGAGTTCTACGGCGGCGTGCTGGGGCTGCCGGAGTCCAAGCGCTGGGGGAACATGCCCGGGGCCGAGTTCGAGACCGGCAACCTGACGATCGCGATCATGCAGTCCGACGCGTTCGGCCTCGAGTTCCGGGCCAACAACCACCCGATCGAGCTGCGGGTCGACGACGTCCCAGCGGCGCGGGCCGAGCTCGAATCGCGCGGCGTGGAGTTCGAGGCCGACACGCTCGACTCCGGCGTTTGTCACCAGGCGTTCTTCTCCGACCCCGACGGCAACGCGCTGGCGATCCACCACCGCTACGCGCCACCCGGGGCCGATCCCTCCGGCTCATAGGAGTCGTGCAGCCGCCACCACTCGTAGGAGGGCGTCTGCGGCCGGCGGGGGCGTGTCCTCCTATTCTTCCTGGCGGCCGAGGGAGCAAATCAAGCAGAAGGAAATCGGCGACCAACAAAGACCGCGAAGACCCCTTCTCCAAGGCAAACCGGATGCGTCGCAGCTACGGCTTCCCGGATGCCTATATCCCGTAAGGCATCTGTGCGCCATTTTGAGCGCGCGCAAATCTGCGCACGCGCCAATCACTCACACGTGTTTTGCAGGGGGAAACATACGCTTAATAAGTAATCTTTTTGATTGTCGCCGAATTTCTTGATTGTCGATTTGAGAGTAGTTATGGATCGCCTGTCCCCAGAGCAGGGGCGAGGTGCTGAGCCCGGTGTGGGCCCGGTGCCGGAAACCAATTCGAAAGGAAGAGAAGATGATCCGCAATCTCAAGGCCCTTGGGCTCGCCCTGGTGGCGATGCTGGCGCTGAGCGCCGTGGCCGCGTCGGCCGCGTCGGCCCAGCAGGGCAAACTCACAGCGGACGGCCCGGTGACACTGACGGCGACGGAAACAGGAACCCCGATCAACGACAACTTTTTCAGAAACAACACGGGGACCAAAGTCACCTGCCCAGGAAGCACCTACACTGGGCACAAATACAATGTGACACCTCATGGCCTGATCGCGAGTGGCGAAACCACAGCGACAGTCACGCCGAAATATGCGACACACTGCACAGCACACATTCCAATCCTCGGTACACGGCCGGCGACAGTGACAATGAACAGCTGCGACTACGTGTTCCACATCGGCAACACAACACCGGGCGGAAACGGAACATACGGCGTCTCGGCCGATCTGGTGTGCCCGGGCACGGGACCCCAGATACACATCTACAAAAACAACCCGGCATCACATACCACCCCCGAACAGATCTGTACAATCACCGTTACCCCTGCGACCGATATCACAGGACCTCATCTGACGAGCACAGGCGGGGTAGCCGATGACATCGATCTCGACGGTATTTTCACCGGCATCCACGAAACGCATGAAGGCTCGCTGTGTGGAACCGGTACAACCAATAACGCGGAACTCCGCGTCGACATAACAATTAAAGGCCAGACCGGCGGAGGCGTAAATACACCGGTCACAATCACCGACGCCTAAGGCAGCGACATGAAGGCCTGAGCTGAACCGAGTGCAGGTTCTCCGGCGACCGTCGGAGGTGCTAGGGCCTTGCAGCGGGGGTCCCGACCCGGATG
>JBAREU010000425.1:0-2176 GCA_049796515.1 Solirubrobacterales bacterium | reverse complement strand
CCCCAGATCCCGAGCGCCTTGTTCCGCTCGGCGCCCTCCTCGAACGTGGTCATCACGATCGAGAGCGCCGCCGGCGAGATGATCGCCGCGCCAAGGCCCTGGGCGGCTCGCGCCGCGATCAGCTGGCCCTCGGTGGCGGCGAAGCCGGCCAGCAGCGAGGCGACGGCGACCAGTAGCAGGCCGGCCATGAACACCCGCCGGCGGCCGAGCAGGTCTGCCGTGCGGCCGCCCAACAAGAGGAAGCCGCCGAAGGTGAGCACGTAGGCGTTGACGACCCAGGGCAGGTTCGCCTGCGAGAAGTCGAGCGCGTCGCCGATCGAGGGCAACGCTACGTTGACGATCGAGGCATCGAGAACGACGACGAACTGCGCCGAGCAGAGGAGGATCAGTGCCTGCCAGCGTTTCTCGCGGAATTCCTGAGAGGTCGTCATCGACTGGGCTTCTCAGTCAAGCAAACGAGACAAACCGGCTCAGGGCTCGATCAGGCCCCGCCGGATCGCGTAGCGGACCAGCTCGACTCGGTCGCGCATGCCGAGCTTGCGCATCGCGTTGGCGCGGTGGTTCTCGACCGTCTTCTCGGAGAGGTGGAGGATCGCGGCGATCTCCTTCGTCGTGTTGGCCTCGGCGACGAGCTTGACGATCTCCTCCTCGCGTGGGGTCAGCTCAGCCTGCGCCGCCGGAGCCGGGAACGACTCCCCCCGCTCGACCGCGCGGATCGCCGCCACCAGGTCCGTGTCGGCCTGCGTCTTCACGACGTAGCCAGAGGCCCCCGCGTTCAATGCCTCCGCTACGTAGCGCTCGTCGTCGTGCATCGAGAGGATCAGGACGTCGACCTCGGGCGCCTGCGCCTTGATCTCGCGCGTCGCCTGCAGCCCGGTCAGCTTCGGCATCTTGACGTCGAGGATCGCCAGATCGGGCCGCTCGCGGATCGCCAGTTCCCGCGCCTCGGCGCCGTCCGCAGCCTCGGCGACGACCTCAATGTCGGGTTGGCGCTCGAGCAGCAACCGCAGCCCGGAGCGCACGATGCCGTGGTCATCTGCGATCAGTACGCGCACAGTCTCTCCACTTGTGTAGTCACCTCGCTGCTAAGATAACCACATGCATGAGATTGGGGTCCGAGAGCTGAAGGCAAGCCTGAGCAGCATGCTGCGCAAGGTCGAAGAGGGGGAGCAGATCAAGGTCACGGTACGCGGTCGGCACGTGGCTGACATCGTGCCGGCCGGCTCTCGCCGGGGCCACGAGCGGCTACGGGCCCTGGTGGCCGAGGGCAAGGTGACTCCTGCGGTTCGCCCGCATCCGGACCGCCCGCCGCCCGCCGCGCGAAGCAGACGCTCCGCCACGGCAATCGTTCTGGCCGATCGCGACGAAGAGCGCTGATGCTTTATCTCGATGCGAGCGCACTGGTCAAGCGCTACGTCGACGAGGAGGGCCGAGATGTCGTCTTGCGGGCGATGGAGAAGGCAAGTACCTGGTCGATTTGTCGGATCGGCTTCGTCGAGACGATGCGAGCGGTCGCATTGGCGGTTGGGGTGAGCGTGGTCAAAAGAGTCGAAAGCGAGTGGCCTGCCTTCGAGGTCATCGAGGTCGACCGGGATCTGGCGGAGCACGCGGCACTGCTGACCCGATCCAACGAACTGCGTGCTCTAGATGCCTTGCACCTGGCATCCGCCCTCGTCTTGCCTCCTGGGGACCTGACGGTCGCTACGTGGGACGTTCACCTGCACCACGCTGCTCGTGATCACGGCTTGGCGACCCTTCCCGTTGCTCTCGGCTAGCTGGGACTGACAGCTTCACCGAGGTTCCCTCGTCCGGTCGCGACTCGATCGTCAGCTCGGCGCCGATCAAGAGCGCGCGCTCCCTCATCCCGCCGATCCCGAGGCCGCGCTCGGACTTCTCGAAGGCGAAGCCGCGGCCGTCGTCGGTGACCTCCAGCTCGACCCCGCCGGAGGCGCGTCGCAGGCTGACCGCGACCCGCTGCGCCTCGCTGTGCCGGGTGGCGTTCGTCAGTGCCTCCTGGGCGACGCGGTAGACGACGAGCTGCACGTCGTCGTCGAGGTCGGAGAAATCGCCCTCGGCGGTCAGCTCGGCGGTGAGGCCGGAGCGCTTCATCTGCTCGACCTGGCCGGCGATCGCGGCGGCGAGGCCGAGGTCGTCGAGCGCCGTCGGCCTGAGCTCC
>JBAREU010000424.1:0-8162 GCA_049796515.1 Solirubrobacterales bacterium | reverse complement strand
GGTCCAGGCGCCCGCCCGCGGCGCCGCCACGAGCAGAGCGTTGAGCTGCCGGTCGGCGGACCGGGTCCCCGCTTCGGCCCGCACCCGCGCGACCATTGCCCGGCGCCGTACCGCTGCTATCATCGCGCGTCGCTCAGGCTTCTTTTTCGCAGTACGTTTCGCCGGGCCCGCGAGGGCCTTTTTCATGCGCCGATCCCGGCGGCTCTTGCCGGCAGGCCCTGACTTAGAAGATCTAGATCTCTCTCGTCCCCACTTCATAAAGGCAACGCTTACCTTACGACCATGGCACGCAGCTTCCCCCTAGAGAAAACCCGCAACATCGGCATCATGGCGCACATCGACGCCGGTAAGACGACGACGACCGAGCGCATCCTCTATTACACCGGCCGCACCCACAAAATGGGCGAGGTCCACGAGGGCGCCGCCGTCATGGACTGGATGGAGCAGGAGCAGGAACGCGGCATCACGATCACCTCCGCTGCGACCGCCTGCGAGTGGGAGGGGCACCGGATCAACATCATCGACACGCCGGGCCACGTCGATTTCACCGTCGAGGTCGAGCGCAGCCTGCGCGTCCTCGACGGCGCGGTTGCCGTCTTCGATGCCGTCGCCGGGGTCGAGCCGCAGTCGGAGACCGTCTGGCGTCAGGCCGACAAGTACAAGGTGCCGCGGATCGCCTACATCAACAAGATGGACCGCACCGGCGCCGACTTCTTCAACTCCGTGCAGACGATGGTGGACCGCCTCGGCGCCAACCCGCTGCCGATCCAGCTGCCGATCGGCAGCGAGGGCGACTTCGTTGGCGTGATCGACGTCGTCGAGATGAAGGCGCTGGTCTGGAAGGACGAGCTCGGCACCGAGTTCGAGGTCGAGGAGATCCCCGCCGACCTGCAGGAGAAAGCCGAGCAATACCGCACCCAGCTAATCGAGGCCTGCGCCGACTACGACGACGAGCTGATGGAGGCCTATCTCGCCGAGGAGGAGATCCCTCACGAGCGGATCGCCTCCTCGCTGCACCGTGCCTGCCTCGAGACCAAGGTGACGCCGGTGCTCTGTGGCTCCTCGTTCAAGAACAAGGGCGTGCAGCCTCTGCTCGACGCGATCGTCGAGCTGCTGCCCTCGCCGCTCGAGGTGCCGCCCGTAACGGGTCTGTTGCCAGCTGGTAAGGGCGACGACGAGCCAACCGAGGCCGAGCGCCCCGCAGACGACAGCGGGCCCTTCGCTGCGCTTGCCTTCAAGATCATGACTGACCCCTACGTCGGCAAACTCACCTACTTCCGCGTCTACTCGGGCAAGCTCGAGGCGGGCGGCCGTGTGCTCAACGTCAAAACGGGCAGGACCGAGCGGATCGGGCGGCTGCTGATGATGCACGCCAACAGCCGTGAGGAGATCGAGGAGGTCTACTCGGGCGACATCTGCGCCGGGGTCGGTCTCAAGGAAACGGGTACCGGCGACACGCTGGCCGCGCCCGACGCCCCGATCGCGCTGGAGAGCATCGAATTCCCCGAGACGGTGATCGCCGTCGCGATCGAGCCGAAAACGAAAGCTGACCAGGAGAAGATGGGGACCGCCCTGCAGCGCCTCGGCGAGGAGGACCCGACCTTCCGGATCGAATCCGACGAGGAAACCGGTCAGACCCTGATCCACGGGATGGGCGAGCTCCACCTCGAGGTGATTGTCGACCGCATGCTGCGCGAGTTCAAAGTCGACGCCAACGTCGGCAAACCCCAGGTCGCCTACCGCGAGACGATCCGCAAGGAGGTCAAGAAGGTCGAGGCCCGCTTCGTCCGCCAGACCGGCGGCCGCGGCCAGTTCGGCCATGTCGTAATCAACGCCGAGCCGGCGCCGGGCGAGGGTTTCGAGTTCGTCAACAAAATCAAGGGCGGCGCCATCCCCGGCGAATACATCGGCCCGGCCGAACAGGGAATGAAAGAGGCGCTTGAGAACGGCGTCAAGGCCGGCTACCCGATGGTCGACGTCAAAGTCGAACTGGTTGACGGTTCCTTCCACGACGTCGATTCCTCGGAGATGGCCTTCAAAATCGCCGGCTCGATGGCAATCCAGGAGGCCGCCCGCAAGGCCGACCCGGTCCTGCTCGAGCCGGTGATGGCGGTCGAGGTCGTCACCCCAGAGGACTTCCTCGGCGACGTGATCGGCGACCTCTCGCGCCGCCGCGGCAAGGTCCAGGGCCAAGAGCAGCGGGGCAATGCACTCGCCGTCCAGGCCTTCGTCCCGCTCGGTGAGATGTTCGGCTACGCGACCGATCTGCGATCCTCGACCCAGGGCCGCGCTACCTACACCATGCAGTTCGAGCGCTACGAGGAGGTCCCGTCCAACATCGCCGAAGAGATCGTCGAGCACCGGGCGGGAGAGCCGGTAGGAGCGACCTCGTGAATCTGGCTATATTTCCCAGGTTCGCCCGCAGGCAGCAGGCAAAAATCCCCAACTTCGAAAGGTAGAACGGAGAGCAGATGTCAAAGGAGAAGTTCGAGCGCGACAAGCCGCACGTGAACGTCGGCACGATCGGTCACATCGACCACGGCAAGACGACGCTGACGGCCGCGATCACCACCACGCTCTCCGGCAAAGGCGACACCGAGGCGAAGAGCTTCGAGGAGATCGACAACGCTCCGGAGGAGAAGGAGCGCGGGATCACGATCGCGACCTCGCACGTCGAGTACGAAACCGAGAACCGCCACTACGCCCACGTCGACTGTCCGGGTCACGCCGACTACGTGAAGAACATGATCACCGGCGCGGCGCAGATGGACGGCGCGATCCTGGTCGTCTCGGCCGCCGACGGCGTCATGCCGCAGACCCGCGAGCACATCCTGCTCGCCCGTCAGGTGAACGTCCCGCACGTGGTCGTCTTCCTCAACAAGGTCGACCAGGTCGATGACGACGAACTGATCGAGCTGGTCGAGGAGGAGGTCAAGGAACTCCTCGACGAGTACGACTTCCCGGGTGAGGACACGCCGATCGTCAAAGGCTCGGCGTTGAAGGCACTGGAGGGCGACGAAGAGGCCCAGAAGGCGATCTTCGAACTGGCCGAAGCGCTCGACTCCTACATCCCCGAGCCGGTCCGCGAGCTCGACAAGCCTTTCCTGATGCCGATCGAGGACATCTTCTCGATCACCGGCCGCGGCACCGTCGCTACCGGCCGCGTCGAGCAGGGAATCGTCAACACCGGCGACGAGGTCGAGATCGTCGGCATCAAGGACACCACGACCACCGTGGTGACCGGAGTCGAGATGTTCCGCAAGATCCTCGATCAGGGTCAGGCCGGCGACAACATCGGCGCCCTGCTGCGTGGCACCAAGCGCGAGGAGATCGAGCGCGGACAGGTGCTCTGCAAGCCGGGCTCGATCACCCCTCACACCAAGTTCAAAGCAGAGGTCTACTGCCTGAAAAAGGAGGAGGGCGGTCGTCATACGCCGTTCTTCTCCGGCTACCGGCCACAGTTCTACTTCCGCACGACCGACGTGACCGGGATCGCCAACCTCCCCGAGGGGACCGAGATGGTGATGCCGGGCGACAACGTCGAGATGACGATCGAGCTGATCCAGCCGATCGCGATGGACCAGGGCCTGCGCTTCGCCATCCGCGAGGGTGGCCGGACCGTCGGCTCGGGGGTCGTCGCAAACATCATCGAGTAGCAAGAGTCAAGGGCGGGCTCTGCCCGCCCTCGCCGCTCTCGCGGCGAGAAAACTAAAAAGACATACGACCGGGGGCGGCGCCCCAGCACAAGGGGCGGCGCCCTTTCCGCGCGGTAAGGCCCGCGCAGGGAGAAAAGAAAGAGAAACAAAACCGTGGCGACCATCGCGGCTCAAAAAATCCGGATCCGACTGAAGGCGTACGACCACGACGCCATAGATCGGGCTGCGCGCGAGATCGTCGAGACGGCCGAGCGAACCGGCGCCAGCGTCTCTGGCCCGGTTCCCCTTCCCACCGAGAAAAACGTCTACTGCGTGATCAAGTCCCCCTTCAAGGACAAGGACTCGCGCGAGCACTTCGAGATCCGCACCCACAAGCGGCTGATCGACATCCTTCAGCCGTCACCGAAAACCGTCGACTCCCTGCAGCGGCTCGATTCGCTGCCGGCCGGGGTCGACATCGAGATCCGCCTCTAGTCCTCTCATGGCTGCGATCCTCGGCAAGAAGCTCGGCATGACGCAGGTCTTCCGCGAGGACGGCACGGTCGTGCCGGTCACCGTAATCGAGGCCGGTCCCTGCAAGGTGACCGCGGTTCGTGACGCCGAGCGCGACGGCTATGCGGCCGTGCAGCTCGCCTTCGACGAGGTCGCCGAGCGCAAGCTCAGCAAGGCCGAGCTGGGGCACCTGAAGAAGGCCGGTGCACCGCCCATGCGCCACCTGGCCGAGTTCCGCGACGAGGACCTCGGTGCCGAGGAGGGGCCCAAGGTTGGGGACGACGTCACCGTTGCCGCCTTCGAGGCCGGCCAGCGGGTGAAGGTCTCCGGCACCTCGATCGGCAAGGGCTTTCAGGGTGGGATCAAGCGCCACAACTTCAGCCGCGGCCCTGTCACCCATGGCTCACACAACGTCAGGGCGCCGGGTTCGATCGGTGCCAGCGCCTTCCCCGCCCGCGTCTTCAAAGGGCAGCGGATGCCTGGCCAGATGGGCAACAAGCGGACGACCCAGCGCGGCCTCGAAGTCGCCGAAGTCGACGCCGAGCGCAACCTGTTGCTGCTCAAGGGCTCGGTGCCCGGTTCGCGCAACGCGGTGATCGAGGTGCGTACCGATGGCTAAAGCGACCGTGCTCGGCAAGACGACCAAAGCGGACCTGCCGATGGAGCTCTTCGCCGAGCCCTTCCATCAATCGTTGGTGCACGAGACGGCTCGCGCCGACCTGGCCGCGCGGCGTCGCGGCACCGCCTCGACCCTGACTCGCGGCGAGGTCGCCTTTACCACCGCCAAGGCGTGGCGCCAGAAGGGCACCGGCCGCGCTCGCGCCGGTACGCTCGGCGTCCCCAGCCGCTTCGGCGGTGGCGTCGCCTTCGGGCCGAAGCCGCGCCACTACACGGTCAAGGTCAACCGCAAGGCGCGCCGCAAGGCGATGCGGGCTGCCCTCTCGGTCCATGCTGAGCGCGACAGCGTCGCCGTGCTCGACGCTGTCGCCTTCGAGACGCCATCGACCAAAGCGGCCGCCGAGGCGCTGGCGAAATGGGGCGCCAAGCGCCCGACCCTGGTCGTCCTCGACGGTGAGGAGACCGGCGCCCTGAAGAGCTTTCGCAACATCGAGCGGGTCGACGTCGCCGAGGTTGGCGCGATCGGCGTGGCCGACGCGATCGGCGCCGCCTCATTGGTGATCTCCGAGAAGGCGTTGGAGACGTTGAAGGGGAGGCTCGCCTGATGGACGCGCGCAACGTGATCGTCCGCCCGGTCGTCTCGGAGAAGAGCTACGCGCTGATCGCCGAGGGCAAGTACACCTTCCGGGTCAACGACCGCGCCCACAAGACCCAGATCGCCGCCGCGGTCGAAGAGATCTTCGACGTCGGCGTGGCCCAGGTGCGTACCTCCAAGGTGCGACCGAAGCCGAAGCGGCGTGGCCTCGTCAAAGGCCGAACCCGCGGCTGGAAGAAGGCCGTCGTCCAGCTCGTCCCGGGCGATCGGATTGAGCTGTTCGAAGGCGCCGAGACCGCGTAGGGAACTGAAAATGCCGAACCGCAAGACCAAACCGACCAGCCCCGGGCGCCGCTTCGCCACCTACCCGTTGCGCGAGCAGGTCACCGCCACCGAGCCCGAGCGCAAGTTGACCGAGGGCCTGCGCAAGACCGGCGGGCGCAACTCCAACGGCCGTGTCACCGCTCGCCATCGCGGCGGCGGGGCGAAGCGTCGCTACCGCAAGATCGACTTCAAGCGGCTCAAGGACGGCGTTCCCGCCAAGGTTGCGAGCATCGAGTACGACCCGAACCGCAGTTGCTACATCGCGCTGATCCATTACGCCGACGGCGAGAAGAGCTACATCCTCGCCCCCGCTGGGCTGTCCGTTGGGGACCAGGTCCAATCCGGGTCCGGTGCGGACGTCAAGCCCGGTCACGCGATGACGCTGGGTCAGATGCCGACCGGCACGATCGTTCACAACGTCGAGCTGACCCCGGGCCAAGGCGGCAAGATGGGACGCGCCGCCGGCGCGGCGATCCAGCTCGTCGCGAAGGAGGGTGAGATGGTGACCCTGCGTCTGCCTTCCTCGGAGATGCGGCTGGTCCGCGCCGAGTGCCGGGCGACGGTCGGCCAGCTCTCCAACGCCGAGCACCAGAACGTGAAGATCGGCAAGGCAGGCCGCAACCGGCACAAGGGCAAGCGGCCGCAGACGAGGGGGGTGGCGATGAACCCAGTCGACCACCCGCACGGCGGCGGCGAGGCCCACCACACGCCCGGCGGCCACCCGGTGACCCCGTGGGGCAAGCCGACGCTCGGCTACCGCACGCGCAAGAAGGGCAAGCAGTCCGATCGCTACATCGTGCGCGGCCGTCGTCGCGGGAAGAAGAAGAGGTAAGTAATGGGACGCTCGACCAAAAAGGGTCCGTGGGTAGAAGCGGCGCTGATGAAGCGGATCTCGGCGATGAACGAGTCCGGCCAGAAGCAGATGGTGAAAACCTGGTCGCGAACCTCGACGATCTTCCCGGACATGGTCGGCCACACCATCGCCGTCCACGATGGCAAGAAGCACGTACCGGTTTTCATCTCGGAGTCGATGGTCGGACACAAGCTGGGCGAGTTCGCCCCGACCAGGACCTTCCGCGCTCACTCCGGCACTGGCAAGGGTGAGTAGCGATGGCGCTCGAGAAGAAGCAACGCGACCCCAACACCAAAAAAGAGGACGGCAAGAAAGCGCCGCCGAAAAAAGAGCCGGAGAAAAAAGCCGAGGCCAAAGCCAAAAAAGCGGCGAAAAAATCGGAGGGCAAAAAAGCCCCGGCAAAACCAGCCGCGAAAAAAGAGCCGGCGAAAAAAGATGCTCCGAAATCGAAACCGGCCCCCCTCGTCGTTCGCGCCAGCTCGCGTTACGTGCGCGTCGCACCGCGCAAGGCGCGGCTCGTCGCCGACCAGGTCCGCGGCTTGCAGATCGACAAGGCGCGGGCGCTGCTGCAGTTCTCGCCGCGCGGGGCGGCGCAGGACATCGGCAAGCTGATCGAGTCCGCCGCCGCCAACGCGGAGAACAACCACGATCTCGTCGCCGATGAGATGCGGGTCGCTGAGATCACCGTCGACGAAGGGCCGACGCTGCGCCGCTACCGGCCACGGGCGCTGGGTCGGGCGACCCCGATCAACAAACGAACCAGCCACATCGCCGTGGCGCTGAGCCCCGAAGGGGACATCTAAATGGGACAGAAGATCCACCCGGGCGGCTTTCGCGTCGGCTACATCCAGAACTGGAAGTCGAACTGGTTCGACGAGAAGGGCTTCGCCGACGTGCTGGAGGAGGACCTCAAGGTCCGCGCTCACATCGAAGGCAAACTCGCGCACGCTGGCCTCTCGAGCATCACGATCGAGCGCCGCGGCGAGGTCTCGGTCGACATCCACACCGCCCGCCCGGGCATCGTGATCGGCAAGTCGGGCAGCGAAGTGGACGCCCTGCGCAAGGAGCTGCACAAGCTCACCGGCAAGCCGGTCAAAGTGAACATTCGCGAGGTGAAGCGGCCTGAGCTCGACGCGAAACTGGTCGCCCAGTCGATCGCCGAGCAGTTGCAGAACCGGGTCGCCTTCCGACGGGCGATGAAACGGGCCCTGACCTCGGCGATGCGCTCCGGCGCCAAGGGAGTGAAGCTGCAGGTGTCGGGCCGGCTCGGTGGCTCGGAGATGGCGCGGACCGAAAGCTACTCCGACGGGCGGGTGCCGTTGCACACGCTGCGGGCGAACATCGACTACGGCTTCTTTGAGGCGCGCACGACTGCCGGCCGGATCGGCGTCAAATGCTGGATCAACAAGGGCGAGGTGATGCCCGAAGGATTCCGCTCCGACCAGATCCCCGCCGACGGCGAGCCGCAGGGCGGCGGCGGTGGTGGCGGGCGAGGTCCTCGGGGACCCCGGCAGCTCGAACATCACTTTGCCGGGCTTGACCACGGCCACCCAGCCCTCGGGGTTGCCCTTTCCGGAGCCCATCCGGGTCTCGGCGGGCTTCTTCGTGTAGGGGTTGTCGGGGA
>JBAREU010000423.1:0-2565 GCA_049796515.1 Solirubrobacterales bacterium | reverse complement strand
AGCGCGAGCGGCGCGACTAGGCATTGGCCGCCGCAAAGCTCAGCGAGCTCGGCTCAGGTGTCCGGGTCGTGACCGAGGAGGTCCCCTCGGTCCGCTCCGTCGCCCTCGGGCTCTGGGTTCGCACCGGCTCCAGGAACGAGACGCCGGCCCAGGCCGGCGTCTCGCACTTCCTCGAGCACCTGCTGTTCAAGGGCACCGAACGCTACTCGGCGATCGAGATCTCCGAGCTCTTCGACGGGCTCGGCGCCTCGGTCAACGCGGCGACCGGTAAGGAGACGACGCACCTGCACGCCCGCTTCCTCGACGAGCACACCGAGGAGGTCTTCGACCTGCTGGCCGAGATGTTGCTGGCGCCGACCTACCCCGAAATCGACTCCGAGCGGGACGTGGTGCTGGAGGAGATCGCGATGTACGAGGACGAGCCACAGGACCGCGTCCATGACATCCTCGCCGAGGCGGTCTTCGCCGAGCACCCGCTCGGGCGCCGCGTGCTTGGTGAGGCCGAGGTGATCTCCTCGATCCCCGTGCCCGACATCGCCGCCTACCACCGCCAGCGCTACACCGGCGCCAACCTCGTCATCGGCGCCGCCGGCCACCTCGAGCACGAGCGGATCGTCGCCTTGGCCGAGAGGCTGGTTTCGCCGCCGCCCGGCGGCAATGGGGCGGCGGCGGTCGACGCTGCGGCCGAGTCGCGGCTGCGCTTCTACCCGAAGGACACCGAGCAGTACCACATCTGCTTTGGCGCGACCGGGATCGTCCGCGACGACGAGCGCCGCTACGCGCTCGCCGTGCTCGACTCGATCTTCGGTGGCTCGACCTCCTCGCGCCTCTTCCGCGAGGTGCGCGAGAAGCGCGGGCTCGCCTACTCGGTCGGCTCCTACAACGAGCAGTACACCGACTCCGGCCTGGTCGCGACCTACGTCGGCACGCGCGAGGACAACGTCGAGGAGGCCTGCACGGTGATCGGCGCCGAGCTCGAGCGGCTGCGCACCGAGCCGGTCTCCGACGGAGAGCTCGCACGGGCGAAGGAGAACGTCAAGGGTCGTCTGGTCCTCTCTTCGGAGTCGACGGCGGCGCGGATGTCGCGGATCTCGCGCGCGACCCTCTTCGACCTGCCGATCGAAAGCCTCGACGCGATGCTGGCCAAGGTCGACGCGGTGACGGTGGATGATTTGAGCGGGCTCGCCAGCGAGCTCTACGGCGCCGACCGCCTCTCGGCCGCCTGCGTCGGTCGCGAGGAGGAGTGCTTCCGCAAGGCGCTCGCGCCGGTCAGCGAGGAGCTGGCGGCGGCATGATCCGGGTGGCCGTCTCCGGCGCAGCCGGGCGGATGGGACAGACGGTATGCGAAGCCGTCGAGAGTGCTGAGGGTCTGGAGCTGGCGGCGAAAGCCGACCCCGCGCTGGGGGTCGAGCTGGCCGACGTGCTCGGCGAGGTCGACGTCGTCGTCGACTTCAGCACCCCCGACACGGCGCTCGCCAACGCGAGAGCCTGCCTCGACGCCGGTGTCCACACTGTGATCGGTACCACCGGCTTCGATCTCGACGCATTGCGCGAGACGGCTGAGGCCGGCAAGGCCAACTGCTTCGTCGCCCCCAACTTCGCGATTGGCGCCGTCCTCCTGATGGAGGCGGCGCAGTTGGTCGCCAAGCACATGCCGGAGTGCGAGATCGTCGAGCTCCACCACGACCGCAAGCTCGATGCGCCCTCGGGCACGGCCAAGCGCACCGCGGAGTTGATCGACGCGGCCGGCGGCAACGTCCACGAGCCGATCCACTCGGTGCGCCTGCCCGGCCTGGTCGCCCATCAGGAAGTGATCTTCGGCGGCGAGGGGCAGACCCTCTCGATCCGCCACGACTCGATCGACCGGGTCTCCTTCATGCCGGGGGTGCTGCTCGCCGTGCGCAAGGTCGGCGAGCTGCGCGAGCGCTTCACCGTCGGCCTCGAGAAGCTGTTGTAGGTTCATGGCGTGAACGACGAGCTGTCACACCTCGACGCGACCGCGCAGGCGGAGTTGGTCCGCAGCGGCGAGGCGACCCCGGTGGAGCTCGTCGAAGCGGCGATCGCGCGCGTCGAGGCCGCCAACGGCGAGATCAACGCCGTCATCCACCCGCTCTTCGAGGAGGGGCTCGAGGCCGCCCGCGGCGAGCTTCCCGACGGTCCCTTCAAGGGCGTCCCCTTTCTGCTCAAGGACCTCGGCGCCGCCTTCGCCGGCCAGCCGCTACATCTGGGAATGGGGTACCTGAAGGAACGGGACTTCCGCGCGCCCCTCGACACTTTCTTGGCCGAACGCTTTCGTGCTGCCGGGCTGGTGACGATCGGCAAGACCAATGCGCCCGAGCTGGGCATCCTGCCGACGACCGAGCCGCGTGCCTACGGTCCCACCCGCAACCCCTGGGACCTTGGCCGCTCGGCGGGCGGCTCCAGCGGCGGTTCGGCCGCGGCGGTCGCGGCGGGGTTTTGCGCGGCTGCGCTTGGATCCGACACGATGGGATCGGTGCGGGTGCCAGCGGCCTACTGCGGCGTGTACGGCTTCAAGCCGAGCCACGATGCTGCGCGAAGTGACGG
>JBAREU010000422.1:0-2522 GCA_049796515.1 Solirubrobacterales bacterium | reverse complement strand
CCATTGTCCGTTGCTCCTATTCGTAGCGGAGGGCCGCGACCGGGTCGAGGCGCGCCGCGTTCCAGGCGGGGATGATCCCGGCGACGACGCCGAGGATGGTCGAGAACAGGACGGCGAAGATCGCCGTCTGCGGGGTCAGCTGGAAGAGGATCATCCCCGAGCTCCGACCGGCCTCGTTGGCGAGGTAGACGACCACCGAGCCGAGGCCCAGTCCGAGCAGGCCACCGAGCAGGCCGATGAGTCCGGCCTCGCTGACGAGCTCACGGATGACTCGCGCCCGCGAGCCGCCGATCGCGCGCTTGATCCCGATCTCCCGGGTCCGCTCGGCGACCGTCATGGCCATCGTGTTGATCACCGACAGGCCGCCCACGATGAGGCTGATGGCGGCCACCCCGATGATGATCGCGTTGAAGATCACGGTCGTGGCGCCAACCGTCTCGGCGAACCCGGCGCCGGTCATGGTCGCGCTGTTCTCGACCGCGGCCTCGATCGCCGCGGCCACCGTCGTCGGGTCGGCACCGACTTCGGGGAAGACGACGATCTGGTTGGCCAGCTCGTCCGCCTGGAGCGACTCGGCGACGAGTGGGGGCAGGTCGCCCAGGTACAGCGCCTGGGCCGTCGAGAGCGGGATGAAGCCGTTCGTGTCGGGCGAGCTGAGGGTGGGTTGCAGGGTCCCAAGGACCTCGAAGGACTCGCCTCGGATGTCGACCGTCCCGCCGGCGACGACGCCGTACTTGCGGGCGATGGTCGACCCCAGGACCACGACGTTGCCGGTGTCCTCGGCGATGAGCTGGCGTCCCGTGGCCAGCTCGAGTGTGAACGTCTCGAACCCGGCGTCGGCGCCCGGGATGGTCCCGACCAGGAAGTCCGGCGCGCCGAACCCGATAGCGGGATCGGGGTCCCACGGGATCTCGACCTTGGGCTGGACGGCACCGACGCCGTCGAGGCCGGCGATGATCTCGACGTCGTCGAGGCGCATCGGCGACGAGCCGAAGGCCATGCCGTCGGTGACGACGATCTTGTCGGCGAAGTATTCGCTGCCCATGCCGACGAGGCCGTTGATCTGGTTGGCCAGCGAACTGAACACCACGAGTGCCCAGATGCCGATGGTGATGCCGGTGATGGTCAGGCTCGTGCGCAGCTTGCGCCGCGAGAGCTCTCGGAGGATTCGCATGACTACCCTGCTTTCAGGCTGAAGGGGGGATAGCGGTCGGTCACGAGCAGGAACGCGTAGGCGTTCACGCGCAGGCTCCACCGCCCGACGCCGACCACGTAGTTGAAGAGCGGCTGGGGATAACGCCCGGTCATGAGGATCGCGAACCAGGCGATCACGATGGCGAGGGCCGCTCCGATGATCAGGACGATCAGCGCGACGTAATGGGGGATCGCCAGGAACCACTTGACCAGTGGAAGCCAGCGGTTCAGGTCGCGATCGACCTCTGGATACTCGATCTCGAGGTGCACCGATTGCTCCTCGACAGTGGACGGATATCGGTCCGTGAGCAGGGCCACGTAGGCACCGACGCGGGCGCCGAAGCGGGTCAGCTCCCGTGCGAAGTCGAACCACCAGCGCGGGTAGCGCATGCGGATGACGATCATCAGCGCCGTGGCGAAAGCCAAGCCAGCGAGCAGTCCACCGCCGGCTCCGACAATTTGCTCACCGGCTGCGGTGACCATCATGTGGGTCCCGCTCCCCGTGATCACTCCGAGCACGATGGCAATCGGTATGACCCAGATCAGGCGAAAGAAGGTCGTAACCCGATCAAGGCGTTCGGGGTAGTCAATGGTCAGACGAGCCGCGTACGGCCCCACTGGCATCGCTGGCGCCGTCACGACGCCACACTCGCCCGCGTCAGCGCGGCCAGCGCGCCGCGGTCGCTGATGCTGATGATGACCTTGCCCCGGGCACGTCCGAGTTCCAGGTAGCGGATCGCCTCGGCTGCTTGGTCGAGGCGGTAGGTCCGGTCGATGACCGGCACGATCTTTCCGTCGTCTGTCAGCTGCGCAAGGACGAGCAGGTCGGCACTGCTCGGAGCGGTCGTGAACGAGACGATCCTGTGGCTCGTGAACCGCGTCAGCACCTTGGCAGCCAGGATGTGACCGAACGGCCCCACCCAGCGGTTGGTACCGACGTATGACAGCAACAGCGTGCCCGTCGCGGTCAGCGCGCGTCGTCGAGCCGACAGTGAGTGGTTGCCCACAAGGTCCAGGATGACGTCATACCGACTGGCTGACTCCGTGAAGTCCTCGCTGGTGTAGTCGATGACGTGGTCGGCGCCGAGTGATCGAACCATCTCGACGTTCGGGCCGCTGGTCACCGCGGTCACCTCGGCGCCCAGGACCTTGGCGATCTGCACCGCATAGGTGCCGACGCCGCCCGAGGCCCCATTGATCAGAACCCGCTGCCCGGGCTGGACCTGTCCGGCATCGCGAAGCCCCTGGAGTGCGGTGAGCGCGGCCAGCGGCATCGCGGCGGCCTGTTGGAAGCTGAGGCTCGACGGCTTGGCCGCCAGGGCGGTGTC
>JBAREU010000421.1:0-7917 GCA_049796515.1 Solirubrobacterales bacterium | reverse complement strand
CCGGTCAGGTCGCCGATCGTCATCGCCCCGTAGCCCTTGGCCGCCACGATCCGCACCGCCGCCTCGAGTAGGCGCTCGCGCTGGGAGCGGGCGATGACCTCCGGCGGCAGCCGGTGACGCCCGCGCGGAGGGCGCCACCGGTCTCCCACCCCTGCCCGCTCCACTCCGGTCAGCCTCCGGGCGGGCTCAGGAGCCTCTCGGCCTCGCGGGACTGGCGCAGCGCCTCGTCCTGGCCGAGGTAGGGAACGGTGGTGATGTAGACGACGTCCGGCAGCAGCTCGCGCAGCCGCTTGGCGTTGCCGGCGAGGATCTGGCCAACGATCAGCGACTCGGCGCCCGAGAGCGCGGCGCGGCCCGCACTGGAGGGGATCGCTTCCTCCTCGACAGGGTCCTCGCGGCCGCGGTCGAGCAGCGACTGCAGCACGCGCTTGCCCGAGGCGTAGAGCTCGAAGGCCCGCTCGCCGGAGGCCGGCGCCTCGACCAGCGCCATGCGGGCGAAGGTCGGGCGGCTCGCCAGCAGGTCGAGAAACTCGGCGGCGGCGTCGCGGACCATCGTCGCCCAGGGCTTGTCGGGGGAGTAGACGGAGAGGATGCGTCCCATCGCGTCGGCTAGCGAGACCTCCATGGCCGCGTGGAAGCAGTCCTCCTTGTCCTTGAACAGCTCGTAGAAGGTGGCGCGGGAAACGCCCGCCGGCTCACAGATGTCGGCGATCGTCGTCGCGTTGTAGCCCTTCGTCGCGCAGCTCTCGGCCATCGCCACCAGGATCCGCTCCCGTTGAGAGTGGGCGATGAGCGGCTCGGCCAGATCGGCGCGACCGGCTGGCAGCCGCTCTTGCTCGATCAGGCCACCGAGGTCCGACGGTGCGGGCGTGCCGTTGGGCGGTGCGGCGGGGGACATGCTGGACTCCTCACAGACAACGGTGTTTCGGTAAACGCGATTGTACACCCCGAGCAGCTTTCCGTGGACGAGTCAGTACCGGATTAACAATCCATCTCCGGCTGGGAACGCGGACGGGATGCCGCTTGGCCGCCGCGGCCAGTCGGGCGTCGTCGATACGCTCGGCGCCCCGCGACACGACTGGAGCCCCCATGACCAAGCCACTCAGCGGCGAAGAGGCCGCGAAGCTCTACGGCAACCGCTTTCTCACCGAAGACGCTCCCGCTGGCGACTTTCCGAGCAGCGGCATGTCGTCGCTCGACGCGATGCGCCTGGTCGACGAGGAACTGGCGCTGGAGGGCGACCCGCAGCGCAACCTGGCGACTTTCGTCACCACCTGGATGGAGCCGGAGGCACAGCGGATCATCGGCGAGAACCTCTACCGCAACTTCATCGACCACGCCGAGTACCCGATCTCGGCCGAGGTAGAGCAGCGCTGCATCCGCATGCTCGCCGACCTCTACCACGCCCCCGGTGAGACGACCGGCGCCCGCACGCAGGGCTCCTCCGAGGCGATCATGCTCGGCGCGCTCTCGCTGAAGTGGAAGTGGAAAGAGCGCCGCGAAGCCGAATCGAAGCCGGTTGACAAGCCGAACCTGATCTTCGGCGGGGACGTGCACGTCGTCTGGGAAAAGTTCTGCCGCTACTTCGACGTCGAGCCGCGGATCGTGCCGCTGCAGGACGACAAGTACGTGATCGGGCCGGAGGACGTGCAGCCCCACATCGACGAGAACACGATCGGGGTCGCGGCAGTGCTCGGCACGACCTTCACTGGCCACGCCGACGACATCGTCGGGATCAACAAGCTGCTCGTCGACCTCAAGGGCGAGCGGGGGCTCGACGTGCCGCTGCATATCGACGCTGCCAGCGGGGGCTTCGTCTGGCCCTTTCTCTACCCGGACTCCGAGTGGGACTTCCGCCTCGAGCAGGTCCGCTCGATCAACGTATCCGGGCACAAGTTCGGCCTCGTCTACCCCGGGATCGGCTGGCTCGTCTTCAGGGAGCAGAGCGACCTGGCCGAGGACCTCGTCTTCTATGAGAACTACCTGGGCAAGACCGACGCGACCTTCACCCTCAACTTCTCGACCGGAGCCTCGATGGTGCTCGCCCAGTACTACAACTTCGTCCGCTACGGGCGCGAGGGCTACGCGTACATCATGAAGGCGATGCAGGCCAACGCGTGCACTCTGGCCCAGAAGCTGAAGGACAACGGCAACTTCGAGCTGATCGGCGAGGGCGAGGAGCAGCTGCCCCTGGTTGCCTTCCGGCTTGCCGGTGAGAAGAGCTACGACGAGTTCGACGTCTCCTGGCAGCTCTCGGCCGAGCGGGGCTGGATGTTGCCCGCCTACACGATGCCGCCCAACGCCGAAGACGTGAAGGTCCTGCGGGCGCTGGTCAAGCAGACCCTCAGCCGCGAGCAGATCGACCGGCTCGCCGGCGACATCGACGTCGCTTGCGGGACTCTGGAGCAGAAGGGCGGCGCGCATCCCTCCGAGCGCAAGGCGATGAAGCGAAGCCCAGGCTACTAAGAGCCTGTAGCCGACTGTACACGCGGGCGAGAGGGCTACCCGGAACTTCGGACCGCTGTACAACCAACTTCCCCCGCGTCGTCGCGACCATTTGACGATGCAGAGGACGCTCCGTCAGATAGTCGCGTTCGGCGGGGGTGGGTTCTCGATGGAGTCGGGCAACCCGCTGCTGGACGACTACGTGCTCGGACTGACCGGGGCGAGCCGGCCGAAGGTCTGCTTCCTGCCCTCCGCCAGCGGCGACGCCGACCACTACATCGTCCGCTTCTACCGCGCCTTCCCGGCCGACCGCTGCGAGGCCAGCCACGTCTCCCTCTTCCGCCGCGAGCAGGGACCCGAAGACCTGCGCGACCACCTGCTCGAACAGGACCTGATCTACGTCGGCGGCGGCAGCGTCGTCAGCCTTCTCGGGGTCTGGCGCGCGCACGGCCTCGACGGGGTCCTGCGCGAGGCTTGGGAGCGCGGCGTCGTCCTCTGCGGTCTCTCGGCCGGCTCACTCTGCTGGTTCTCCGAGGCGGTCACCGGTTTCCACGGCGCGCCGCGGCGGGTCGAGGGGTTGGGCCTGCTGCCGTTCAGCAACTGCGTCCACTACGAGCCCCGTTCCAGCCGCCGCCCCGCCTACTACGACTTTCTCCGCGACGGTATGCGCTCCGGTTACGCGGCGGAGGACGGCGCCGCCCTGCATTTCGTCGGCGCCGAGCTGAGCCGGGTCGTCGCCTCCCGACCCGAGGCACGCGGTTACCGCCTCGACGCGATCGGGGAGCGGGTGGTGGAGATGAGGATCGCCACCGCTTATCTCGGCGCCGCCGCCGCACCCCCGCTGATCCCGCTGCCGGAGGCGATGTCGACGGCGCTGGCGGCATGATCACCCGCGTCCTCACCCTCGGCGGCCACGACTTCACCTCGCGCCCCCAGGACCGCGCCGTCTGTGAGCTGCTGCTGCGCTTGGCAACGACGCGGGCTGGCGGTCGGCCACGGATCTGCATCCTGCCCACCGCCAGCGGCGATACGTCCGAGCAGATCGGCCGCTTCTACTCTGCCTTCGGCGAGCGCCCCTGCGAGCCCTCCGATCTCTCCCTCTTCCGCCTCGGCACCCGCCCGATGGAGCTGCGCGACCACCTGCTCGAACAGGACCTGATCTACGTCGGCGGCGGTAGCCTGCTCAACCTGCTGGCGGTCTGGGAAGCGCATGAGCTGAGCGCGATCCTCAGCCTCGCCTGGCGGCAGGGGATCGTCCTCGCCGGACAGAGCGCCGGCGCGATGTGCTGGTTCGAGGCCGGCATCACCAAGTCCTCGGGCAAGCCCCTGCCCGGTGCCGGCCTCGGCCTGCTGGACGGCAGTCTCTGCGTCCACTACAACAACGAACCGGACCGCCGCGCCGCCTACCTCGACGCCGTCGCCGACGGAATGCCGGGCGGTTACGGCCTAGACGACTACGCCGGCCTGATCTGGGAGGGCACAGGCCCCCCCTCCGCCGTAACCGCCCAAAGAGGCGCCCGCGCCTACCGCGTCAGCAAGAGCAAGTCAGGCGTAGTCGAGTCCCCACTCCCCGCCCGTTTCTTACCCGCCCCAGCTCCAGCAGCCCTGCGAGAGGACATCGCCGAGTTCAGGCGGATCACGGCGATGCGAAAACGCGCCGGTTGGCTGGGATAGGAGGGGTGTCCCTCGAACCGGCGGATACTCAAAATGGCGGTCTAATTAGACCGCCATTTGTCGGGGCGAGGGACACCCCTCCTATCCCCCCGATCCGGCCGCCGGAGGCGCGGTCGGGTCGGAACCATCCTCGCCGGGGTTCTCTCGCGCGATGTAGTCCTCGGCCAGCAAGAGGTTGTCCTTGGAGCGCTTGACCACGTTGAGCAGGTCGCCCATCAGCGCCACCTCCTCGACCTGCTCCTTGACGAACCACTGCATGAAGTGCTCGGCGCGGTAGTCCTTGACCTCACGCGCCAGCTCGAACAGGGCAAAGATCTCGTCGCTGACCCGCTTCTCCTGCTCGAGCGCCATCTTCACCGGCGCCGTCCCGTCCGCGTAGCTCGTCTCCTGCGACTTGATGTCGGGGATGTGGACCTCCTCGCCGACGTCGAGCAAATACTGGACCATCATCATCGCGTGCTCACGCTCCTCCAGCGCCTGCCGGTAGAAGAACTGGGCGAGCCGGGGGAGCGTTTCCGCGTCGTAGTAGACGGCCGCCCCGACATACTGCTGGGACGCAGCAAACTCATTAGCGATCTGCTCATTCAAAGCTTTAGCGAAGCTTTTTTTAGCCAATTTCAGCTCCTTCTCGGCGGGACGGGTTCCGCCAACGTAGCCGAAACGCCGAATTCGGTCGGCCGAAGACCGTAAGGGAGGGATAGGGGGTCCCTCGAACCGGCGGATACTCAAAATGCCGGTCTAATTAGACCGGCATTTGTCGGGGCGAGGGACCCCCTATCCCTCCCCCGCATCTTCCGCCCAGCGGAAGCCGGTGGGAGTGAGTTTGGGCAGCAGCGGGCTGGTCGGCAGCCCCGGCGGCGGGTCTGCTTCGTTGTAGCCGCGTGGAGCGGTGTCGTTTGGCGTGTCCGGGTGGAAGAGCGAGGCGAGCACCTGAATCTGGCCCCGGCCGACGCCGAGCTCCCACTGGCCGCCGCCGTAGGCGCCGATGCCGCGCTCGGCGCAGTAGTCGTAGGTCTCGCAGAGGTCGCGCAGGCCGCCGATCCGCGACGGCTTGATGTTGACCATCCGCGGCGGCCAGGGCAGCGCCTCGATGTCGGCGATCGAGTGGATCGGCGCGTCCCAGGTGAGGCGGTCGCGGACCGGCTCCAGCAGCGGCCGCGTCTCGTCGTTCACGTCCGGGTCCTCGAGCCAGGCGTCGGGGAAGGCCTCGATCAGCTTGGCGTAGAGCTCCGGGTCGGTCTCTACGTCGACCACCGTGCCTTTGTAGAAGCCCTTGAGGTCGAGCGAGTCGATCGCCCCGGTCTCGACCAGGGCGGCGATCAGCTCGTCGTCCCAGTCGTTGGTCGGGTCGAGCTTGAAGCGAAGATCGGGATAGGGGTCGAGCTTGCGGCGCAGCGTCTCGATCGTGGATGGCTCTTCACCCCCTGGCGAGAGCCGCATCGAGCAGACGAACTCGACCGGATGTGGCTCGCGGCCGAGCGCTGCAGCGATGCTGGTACCTGCCTGGCGCAGGGCCAGGTCCAGCGCCGCCGCCTCGAATGCCCAGCGCCGGTAGCGGCGCGAGACGTCGCGCTGCGGCTCGGCGGGGAAGGTGTCGGCCTCGCCGATGAAGTCGCAGAACTCGCCCAGGGTCGCGTAGCCGGTCAGGTCGAGCGAGGGACCCGCGTCCTGCAGAGCGATGTGGTCGACCGCGTCGTAGGTGACGTCCTCGCCGAGCCCGTCCTCGCCGCTGCCCCAGAGGTGGATCACGGTGCTGAGGCGTTCGAAGCCGGGGATCTGCAGCTCCAGCCCCTGCAACTCGTAGCCCTCGATCTCCAGGGGGAGGTCGGCGAGGGCGTCGAAGGTGGGCACGCCAAGGAGTCTATGGGGGAGGGAGAGGGTGTCCCTCGCCCCGACTCGCTCGCTTCGCTCGCTCTGAGTATCCGCCGGTTCGAGGGACACCCTCTCCCTCCCTGCGAGACTCGTCTCCCATGAAGCACACCGTCCATGGCTACTGGCTGGAGGAGGCTGGGGAGGTTGAGCCGCTCCCGGAGTTGGTTGGGGAGCGGAGTGCTGACGTCGTGGTTATCGGGGGCGGATACACCGGGTTGTGGACGGCCTGGCATCTGAAGAAGCTGGAGCCCGAGGTGAGCGTGGTGCTGCTCGAGGCCGACGTCTGCGGCCGAGGGCCCAGTGGGCGGAACGGGGGGTTTTGCAACTCGATGTGGTTCTCGTTGCCGAACATGATGGCGCGGTGGGGGGATGCGGCGGCGCTGGCCGTTGCACACGCCGCTCGCGATGCGATCGGCGGGGTCGAGGCGTTCTGCCGCGAGGAGGGGGTCGATGCCTGGTTCCGACGCGGGGGCTACCTGCAGGTCTCGACTGCGCCGGTACACGACAGCGTCTGGGACGAGCCCTGGGCGGCGTGTCACGACCTGGGGCAGGAATGCGTGCACGCGCTTACCCCCGCCGAGGTCGCGGAGCGCTGCGCCTCGCCCGCCTTCCGCGGCGGTGCCTTCTACCCGGACGCGGCGACGGTACAGCCGGCGCGGCTGGCGTTCGGCCTGCGCGATCGCCTCCTCGCGGCGGGGGTCGAGATATACGAGCATTCGCCGGTGCGCCGCCTCGACGGCGCAGCCGACTTTTGGGGTGCTGGGACACGGTCAAAGTCCGATGGGCGGACCGAGGCGGGGGTCGTGGCCAGGACCGATCACGGGATGGTTCGAGCGGGGGCGGCGGTCGTCGCGATTGGCGGTGCGGCAAAGGCCCCGCGGGCGCCGCTGCGCGACGCCCTCACCGTCACCTCCTCGCACATCGTCCTCACCGAGCCCGTCCCCGACCTTCTCGAGGAGATTGGTTGGACCGGGGGAGAGTGCATCACCGACAGCCGCGCCCTGATCGACTACTTCCGCACCACCCCCGACGGCCGCATCGCCTTCGGCTGGGGCGGCGGCCGGATCGCGATGGGCGCCCGCCTCCACGGCCGCGCCGAGCTCGACCCCGACGTGATTGCCGCCGCCGCAGTCCGCCTGCGCGAATACTTCCCGGGCCTAGCCGGCCGCAAGCTGACCCACGCCTGGGGCGGCCCGATAGACGTCTCCCCAACCCACGTCCCCCTCGTCGTCCCCTTGCCCGGCGGCACCGCCTTCGCTGCCGCCGGCTACACCGGCAACGGCGTGGGCCCCTCCTACATGGTCGGCCGAACCCTCGCCTCCCTGGCCCTAGACCGCCGCGACACCCCCTCCCGCCTCCCCTTCATAGACCCCGCGCCCCAACGCGTACCCCCCGAGCCCTTCCACTGGCTAGGAGGCGAGGTCATCCGCCGCGCGCTGGTCAGCAAGGAAAAGGCCGAGCTGGCAGGTAAGGCACCGAACCCTTTCAGCTCGCTGATCTCCCGCATCCCCAAACTCGTCGGCTTCCACATCGGCCGGTAGCCGGGGGCGAGGCGACCCCCGCCCCCTACCACCGACTGGTCACAACCTTCTTCCGCGTATAGAAGTCGACCGCATCCGTCCCGTTCGCATGCAGATCGCCGTCACAAGAGTCCTTCCACCCCGCAAACGGGAACCAGGCGACGGGAGCCGGAACACCCACGTTGACGCCGAGCATGCCCGCTTCGGCGCCGTAGCGGTAGCGCCGTGCCGCCTCGCCGGACTGGGTGAAGATCGCGCCGGCGTTGCCGTAACGAGAGCCGTTGAGGAACTCGATCGCGGCGTCGAGATCCTCGGCCTCGACCAGGGTCAACAGCGGCCCGAAGAGCTCGTCGCGCGCCGGCTCGGACTCGCGGTCGTCGACCGCGAGGATCGTCGGGCCGAGCAG
>JBAREU010000420.1:0-1680 GCA_049796515.1 Solirubrobacterales bacterium | reverse complement strand
GAGCGCATCGAAGGCGTCGACGCCGCGCCTCAGGTTCTCCGTCTGCTCGGCCGCCGATAGCTCGTCCCACTGCTCGTGGCGCCAGGCGTGGTAGCCGACCTCGTGGCCGTCCACAGCGATCGCTTCGAGCGCGCCCGGGTACAGCTCGGCGTTGAGGCCCTCGACGAAGAAGGTCGCGGCGAGATCGCGCTCGCCCAAGGCGTCGAGCAGCGGCGGCAGCACGCGGGTTGCGGTGAAGTGCTCGCCGAGCGGCGCATCCGCGGGAAGCGCGCCGAGCTCGATTTCGGCCGCCTCGCCGAGGTTGTCGAAGCTGAGGCAGAGCGCGCCGGATGCGCCACCCGGCCACCCCGCCACGTCAGTCCTCCAGCAGCGCCGCGCTCCAGCGCTCGGGCTCGAGCTTCGCCTGCTCACGCGCCCAGCGGAAGTGGTGCTGGGCCGAAGCGAGCAGGATCGGGAAGTTGAGCAGGCCGGCGA
Organism: Solirubrobacterales bacterium; assembly: GCA_049796515.1. Classification (GTDB taxonomy): domain Bacteria; phylum Actinomycetota; class Thermoleophilia; order Solirubrobacterales; family 70-9; genus VRUE01. The sequence continues at coordinate 1,206 of JBAREU010000420.1, read as the reverse complement.
GGGCGAAGCGGCGCGAGCCGCGGCGGGTCTCGGTCAGCAGGCTGAGAGCGCTGGCGATCCCCCAGGCCCAGAGGACGGTGTTGTAGGCGGGGAGCTGGTCATCGCTGAGGCCCTCGGCTTCGTCGAGCATCGGCACGCCGCCGTGCAGCGACCAGGGCCAGGCCTTGAAGTGGACGGCAACGCCGGCGACGCCGATCCCGGCGTTGTAAGCAGTCAGGCGCTCGGCCCACTTCCCGCCGCGGGCCGCGGCCAACAGCCCCAGCGGGATCAGGCCGGCCCAGAGCGCGTAGGCGCCGCGGCGGCCGAGCTGCGGCTCGAAGACCAGGCCGACCCCGGCGCGGGTCTCGAAGGCATTGTGGGCAAAGAGCCCGAGGGTCGAACCGGCGGCGAAGGGACGTCGCAATCGCATTGCCCGGCAGCGTAGCCTGGACCGCCCATGAGCCTGCGACCGCTACTCGACATCGCCGCCGAGAACGAGCGCCTGCACGCGCTCGTCGGCGAAGTCCGCGCGGCGAGTGGCGGTTCGCCGATCGAGGTCGGCGCCTCGACGACGTTGCGGCCGTTGCTGCTGGCGGCCTTGCTCGACGACGATCGCGGCCTCGCCGGTCGGCCAGTCCTGCTGGTCAGCGCCGACGACCGCTCGGCCCGCGACCTCGCCGCCGACCTGCGCGCCTACCTGGCGCCGCGCCGCGTCCGCTTCTACCCCTCGCGCGGCACCGGCTATGCCTCGCACGTCACCCCACCGCCACACCTGGTTGGGCTGCGGATCGATGCCCTCGACTCGCTACGCGAGGGCGACGACGACGCGATCGTCGTCGCCAGCGCCACCGCCCTCGCCGAGGCGGTCCCGGATGCCTCGCTGCGCCCGGCCGGCTTCACCCTCTCGTGCGGCGAGGAGGTCGACCTAGCCACCGTCTCCGCCGACCTCGTCGCCGCCGGCTACGAGCGGGTCGAGCAGGTCACCGAGCGCGGCCAGTTCGCCGTCCGCGGCGGCATCCTCGACGTCTTCCCGGCGACCGAGGAGCGCGCCGTGCGGATCGAGCTGTTCGGCGACGAGATCGAGTCGATGCGCTGGTTCTCGACCTTCACCCAGCGCTCGCTGGGCGACGCCGAGCGGGTCGAGCTGGCGCCCGCCGCCGAGCTCGACGCCGAGCATCGCGAACTGGCCGAGCTGGCGGCGATGGAGGCGGCCGAAGAGGGGAGGGA
>JBAREU010000419.1:0-1865 GCA_049796515.1 Solirubrobacterales bacterium | reverse complement strand
GCCTCGCCGTTGACCCGGGTCGCCTGCGCCTCGGCCTCCTCGGCGCCGTCGACGTCGGTCCAGGCGGCGCAGTTGATGACGACGTCGGGCCGCTCGCCCTCCAGCTTGGCGTTGACCGCCTCGGCGTCGGCGATGTCGAGCTCGGCGTGACCGAAGCCGACAACCTGGTGGCCGGCGTTGCCGGCGGCGAGCATCACGTCGCGGCCAAGCATCCCGGCGGCGCCGGTCACCAGCAGCTTCATTGGGGTCCACCCATCAGACGATCTTGATCTCGCACTTGTCGCCGACCAGCATGCGCAGCGTCTTCGGCATGCCGTCGCTGCGGGTCAGCTTCACTTCGCGGCCGAGCAGGCTGGCCTCCATCCGCGTGCCCAGGTCCTCGACCACGGAGCCGGCGAGGACGATCGAATGCTCGATTTCGGAGCGGCAGATGCGCACGTTCTCACCGATTGAGGTGTAGGGGCCGACGTAGGCGCCCTCGATCGTGGCACCGGCGCCGATCACCGCCGGACCGCGGACGACCGAGCCGCGCAGCTTCGCGCCCGCCTCGACCACGACCTTCCCCTCGACCTTCGAGTCGGCGTCGATCTCGCCGTCGAGCCGGGTCTCAAGCTCCTCCAAGACGAGCCGGTTGGCCTCGAGCATGTCGGCGAGCTGGCCGGTGTCCTTCCACCAACCGCTCACCACCTCCGACTGCACCTTGTGGCCGTCCTCGATCAGGCTCTGGATCGCCTCGGTGATCTCCAGCTCGCCGCGCCAGGAGGGCTTGAGCGCACGCGATGCCTCGAAGATCGCCGGCTGGAAGAGGTAGACGCCGACCAGGGCCAGGTTCGAAGGGGGGTCTTTCGGCTTCTCGATCAGGCGCACTACGTGGTCGCCGTCGAGCTCGGCGACGCCGTAGGAACTGGGGTCCTCGACCGGGGTGAGCAGGATCAGCGCGTCGGGTTCGGACTGGCGGAAAGTGGCGACAAGACCGCGCAGTCCGTCCGCGAGCAGGTTGTCGCCGAGGTACATGACGAAGGGGGAGCCGCCGATGAACTCCTCGGCGGTGAGCACGGCGTGGGCGAGTCCGGCGGGCTTGTCCTGGACGATGTAGGTGATCTCGGCGCCGAACTGGGAGCCATCGCCGGCCGCCTCGCGGATCTCCTCGCCGGTCTCGGGCGCGATGATGATCCCGATCTGCTTCACCCCGGCCTCGACCAGGGCCTCGATCCCGTAGAAGAGCACGGGCTTGTTGGCGACGGGCACGAGCTGCTTCGCCGAGGTGTGGGTGATGGGGCGCAGGCGCGTACCCGCCCCACCCGAGAGAATCAGTCCCTTCAAGGGCTCCATTCGATGCTGCACCCTACTTGAGCCAAATCGACCGCGAGCGATCTGAACCACCCATGTAAGCATGCGCCCAGCCATCTACATACCCACCCTTGACGGAGCCGAACGGCTCGCGAAAGCGCTGCGCAGCCTCGCGGCGCAGACCCGCCCGGCGGACGTCGTCGTGGTCGACAACGGCTCTTCGGACGGGACCACCGAGATGGTCCGGGAGGAGTTCCCGGAGGTCGCCCTGCTGGAGCTGGAGCGCAACCTCGGCTTCGGCGCGGCGCTCAACCGCGCGATCGCCGAGCACCCGGGTGACCCGGCGATCCTGCTCAACGACGATGCCGAGGCGGAGCCGCGCTTCGTCGAGGCACTGCTCGACGCCGCGGCCGAGGGAGCCGAGTGCGTCGCCGGCGTGCTCGTGCAGGAGGCGGCGCCAGGGCTGATCGACTCCGCCGGCGTGGTCACCGATCGCACGCTGATGGGCTTCGACTACCTGCACGGCGAGCCGCTGGCCGCGGCCGAGGGGGCACCGGACCCGCTCGGGCCGACCG
>JBAREU010000418.1:0-4149 GCA_049796515.1 Solirubrobacterales bacterium | reverse complement strand
GGCGCGCACCCGGCGGCGGCGGCGTAGGCGCTGCTGGCGCTTGGTGAGGACAGTCATCTCAGGCCCTCTTTCCGACCTTGCGCATGACGTGCTCGTCGCGGTAGCGGATCCCCTTGCCCTTGTAGGGCTCCGGCGGCCGGCGCTTGCGGATGTCGGCGGCGACCTGGCCGACCAGCTGCTTGTCGATCCCCCGCACGATTATCTCGGTCTGTTGGGGCACCTCGAACTCGATCCCCTCCGGGGGCTCGACCGAGATCGGATGGGAGTAGCCGAGCGCCAACTCGAGGCTCTTGCCCTTCAGCTGGGCGCGGTAGCCGACACCCTGGATCTCGAGCCGCTTCTCGAAGCCGTCGGTGACGCCCTCGACCATGTTCGCGATCAGGCTCCGAGTCAGCCCGTGCAGGGCACGGTGCTCGCCGCGGTCGGTCGGGCGCTGCACGGTGACCGTGCCGTCGTCCTGCTCAACCTTCATCTCCGGCGCGAGGGCTTGGCGCAGCTCTCCCTTCGGGCCCTTGACCGCAACTTGCCCAGCGGCAAGCTCGACCGTGACGGCCTCGGGAATGGGGATCGGCTTTCTTCCTATTCGGCTCATCGTGAACACACTTACCAAACGTAAGCGACTACCTCGCCGCCGACGCCTTTCGCCTTGGCTTCGTGGCCCGTCATCACGCCAGCCGACGTGCTGATGATCGCCGTGCCGGTGCCCCCGTGCACGCGCGGCACTTCGGTGTGGTCGACGTAGCGACGCCGCCCCGGCCGCGAGATCCGCTCCAGCCCGGCGATCACCGGGCGGCGGTCCTCGGTGTACTTGAGCCGGATTTCGATCGCCTCTCCCACCTTGGCGGGCTTGCGGGCGAAGTCGGTGATGTAGCCCTGCTCCTTGAGGATGCGGGACATCTCCTCCTTCAGCCTCGAGGCGGGGATCCGCACGTCGTCGTGACCGGAGCCGAGCGCATTGCGGATCCGGGTCAGGTAATCGGCTATTGGGTCGTTCAGCATGCTCTACCAGCTCGACTTAGTCATGCCCGGTACGTAGCCCTCGTGTGCGGCCTCGCGCAGGCAGATCCGGCAAAGGCCGAACTTGCGGAAATAGCCGCGCGGGCGCCCACAGCGCCGGCAACGGTTGTACTCCTGGGTCTTGAACTTGGCCTTGCGGCGCTGCTTCACCTTCATCGAAGTCTTAGCCATCCTCAGAATCCTCCTCGCCGGCAGATGCGTCTGCCTCGTCCCCCTCGCCCTCTTCGGCGCCCTCGCCCTCCTCGGCCTTGGGCTCCGGCGCCGCGTATGCATCGGGGTTCTCCTCTTTCAACTGCTCCAGCGCGGCCTGCTCGGCCTCGGCCCGCTGGCGGGCCTCCTCCTTGCGCTGCTCCTCCTCGGCCTCCGCTTCCGCCTCGGCGTCGCGACTTCCGGGGCGACCCTCTTTGGCGAAAGGCATTCCGAGGCCGAGCAACAGCTCGAAGGCCTCGGCGTCGGTCTGCGCGGAGGTCGCGATCGTCACGTCGAGGCCGCGCACCTCGTCGATCGAGTCGTACTCGATTTCCGGGAAGATCAGCTGCTCGCGAACGCCCATCGAGTAGTTGCCGCGACCGTCGAAGGAGCGCGGGTTGAGCCCGCGGAAGTCGCGGATGCGCGGCACGGCGATCGAGTTCAACCGGTCGAGGAACTCCCACATCCGCGCTCGACGCAGGGTGACCGAGAGGCCGACCGGCATCCCCTCGCGCACCTTGAAGGAAGCGATCGACTTGCGCGCTCGGCGAACACTGGGCTGTTGGCCGGCGATCGTCGCCAGCTGCTCCTGCGCCGCCTCGAGCATTTTCGCGTTCTGTTTCGCCTCGCCGACCCCCATGTTGAGGACGATCTTCAACAGGCGCGGTACCTGCATCGCGCTCGTGTAGCCAAATTTCTGCGTCAGCGCCGGCGCCACCTCCTGCTCGTAGCGCTCGCGCAAGCGCGGCGGCGGGGCTGCCTGGGACTGCGGGGTCGTCGCCGCCTCCATTACAGGGACACCCCGCTTCGCTTCGCGAACCGCTCACGTTTGCCGCCTTTGTCGCGGCGCACGCCGACCCGCGTCGGCTTGTTGTCTTTCGGATCGAGCACCATCACGTTGGAGACATGGATCGGCCCCTCCTTGGAAACGATCCCGCCCAGCTGCTGGCCGGCTTTTTTCACGTCCTGCGTCGGCCGCGGTTTTTCGTGGCGCTTGACCATGTTGAGGCCCTCGACGTAGACGAAGCCGCGCTTCGGCTCGGTGCGCAGCACCCGTCCCGTCTTACCGGAGTCCTTGCCGCCGATCACCTCGACCATGTCGTCGGTCCTGACCCGCATCGTCTTCGCCATCGCTACAGGACCTCCGGGGCGAGCGAGACGATTTTCATGAAGTTGCGATCGCGCAGCTCGCGGGCCACCGGCCCGAAGATGCGGGTGCCGCGCGGATTGTTGCTGGCCGGGTCGATCAGCACGGCGGCGTTTTCGTCGAAGGAGATGTAGGTGCCGTCGGAGCGGCCGAGCTGCTTCTTTGTTCGCACGACGACCGCCTGAACGACCTCGCCCTTGCGCACGCCGCCCTGCGGGCTGGCCTGTTTGACGGTAGCCGTGATCACGTCGCCGACGCTGGCGTAGCGGCGGTGGGAGCCGCCTTTGACCCGGATGCAGAGGATCTCCCGGGCACCCGAGTTGTCGGCGACTTTGAGTCTCGACTCCTGCTGAATCACGATCGGTCCCCTACTTCGCCTTCTCCAGGACCTCGATCAGGCGCCAGCGCTTCGTCTTCGACATCGGCCGCGTCTCTACCACGCGAACGGTGTCCCCCTCACCAGCCTCATTGCGCTCGTCGTGCGCGTGCAGCGTGCGCGAGCGGCGGATCACCTTCTCGTAGGTCGGGTGGCGCCGCACGATGTCGACCCGCACGGTGATCGATTTCTCCGCCTTGTCGGAGACGACGATCCCCTGCCGGACCTTGGCCGCATTGGCGTCCTTCTCCGCCGGCGGCGTCCCGGTCCCCGGGGTCTTCTTAGCCTTGGCGGCAGCCCTTTCCTTACGCCGTTCTGCCCCACGCCGCTTCCGCTCAGCAACACGAGCAGCCTTCCGCTCCTCAGGCGACTGCTGCGGCTTGGCCTTGTGGGGCTTGCGCGACCGCGCGAGCCTGCGCTTCTCCTTCCAAGGCAACTCATCCTCAGGATCGGGCTCGGCTGGGGACTCCGCCGCAGGGGCCTTATCGTCAGCCGCAGACTCCTCTGACGCGGGTGGCGGCGTAGGGGGGACCTCCCCCGAGGAAGCTTCAGCTACCGCAGGGGGAGGTGGGTCCCCTGCGCCGACAGGACCCGCGTCCTGAGCGCCCTCGTCCTGGGGCTGATCCTGCTCGGGCGTCTCGTCCTGAGTCTCTTTTTTCTGCTCGTCGTCGCTCATTTCCTCAACTCTCGATCCACATCGATCCCCCGCTGCCTAGCAATGGTCCGCAGCCGCGCGATGTCCCGCTTCGCCACACCCAGCCGCGCCGTGTTCTCCAACTCGCCGGTCGCATGCCGGAAGCGCAGGTTGAAGGACTCCTGCTTGGCGTCGATCAGCTTCGCCACCAGCTCCTGGTCTTTCAGGTTGTGTGCCTCGGATGCCTTCATCAGGTCTCGGCCCCCTCGCGCATCACAAACTTCGTCTTGACCGGGAGCTTGTGGCCGGCCAGGCGCAGCGCCTCGCGGGCGAGATCCTCGGGCACACCGGCCAGCTCGAACATCACCTTGCCGGGCTTGACCACGGCGACCCAACCCTCCGGGTTGCCCTTACCGGAGCCCATCCGCGTCTCGGCGGGCTTCTTCGTGTAGGGCTTGTCGGGAAAGATGTTGATCCAGACCTTGCCGCCGCGTTTGATCTTTCGGGTCATCGCGATACGTGCGGCCTCGATCTGGCGGTTGGTGATCCAGCCGCGGTCGAGCGCCTTCAGGCCGTACTCGCCGAAGGCGACGTGGCTGCCGCCCTTGGTGTTGCCGCGCATCCGGCCGCGCATCTGTTTGCGGTGCTTGACCCGCTTCGGCATCAGCATGGTCAGACCCCCGTCCCGGCAGCGGCCGGCACGTTCAGGTCGCGGGCCGGCACGCGCTCGGGCGCGATGTCGCCGCGGTAGATCCAGACCTTGACGCCGATGCGGCCGTAGGTCGT
>JBAREU010000417.1:0-7595 GCA_049796515.1 Solirubrobacterales bacterium | reverse complement strand
GTAGAAGACGCTGATCCCCTCGTAGCGATCGAGGTCCGCCGCGGGTAGGCGCCGGTATTCGGCACCCGTGGCGAGCAGCACCGCGCGCGCCGCCACCTCATTGCCCTCCTCCAGCTTGACCACGTGTCGGTCGGCGCCCGGCTCGAGCGCGCGAGCGCGGTAGGGCGTCGCCGTGCGGGCGCTGAACTTGCGTGCCTGCGTCACCGCTCGGCTCGTCAGCTCGGTGCCGCTGATGCCCGCCGGGAAGCCGAGGTAGTTCTCGATCCGCCGCGAGGTGCCCGCCTGGCCACCCAGAACGGTGCTCTCGATCAGCAGCGTGTCGAGACCCTCCGAGGCGCCGTAGACCGCCGCGCCGAGGCCGGCGGGACCGCCGCCGACGACGAGCAGGTCGACCTCCTCGCGGTCGCCGAGCTCAAGCCCGATGCCCAACGCCCGCGAAAGCTCGCCGTTGGTCGGCCGGCGCAGCTCCAGCCCGCCGGGGAGCCGCACGAGCGGTACCTCGGAAAGGTCGAGCTGCTCGATCAGGCCCGCGGCCTCGTCGCTCTCCTCTGGATCGGCCCAGGAGTGGGGGAGGCGCAGCTGCCTGGCGTAGTCGAGCAGGCGCCGGGTCTCACCCGACTCGCGCGGGCCGACGATCTCGATTCCGACCCCCTCCCGCTGCTGGAGCTGCTCGCGCCGCTGGACGAAGGCGGAGAGGAGCAGGTCGGAGAGGGAGCCGTCCTCGAAGAGAAGCTGCCTGAGGACTTCGCGATCGACCGCGATGTAGCGAATTGGTTCGGTCACCACGGCGGTGAGGAAGACCGTCTGCCCGGAGAGGAGGTTCATCTCGCCGAGGAAACCCGAGGCGCCGTGGCGGACGATCTCCCGGCCGGCGCCGTCGAGCACCGCGGCCTCGCCCTCGACAATCGCGACGAACGGGTAGCTCTCGTCGCCGATCTCGAACAGCTTCTCCCCGACCTCCGCCGACCGTTCCTCGCCGTGCTCGGCGAGCGTCGCGAGCTGCGAGTTCGAAAGCACTCGACTTACCGGGCCAGCCACCCGCACAAGGCTACCCATCGGCCCAAGGGGGGCAGATGTGCGTGAAAAGCTAGCCACGATGAGCGACTCCCCGGTGCGATCGGCATTCGACGGGCGAACTGCCTGGGCTCGCAGCCTGCAGGCGCCTCTGCGCGAATTCCTCGCCACCGAGACCGGCAGTGCCAGCGTACTGCTGGCCGCGGCGGTGGCGGCCATGGCCTGGGCCAACATCGACCTCTCCTCCTACGAGAGCGTCTGGCGGACGGACCTGTCGATCGAGGTCGGCGGCTCGGGCATCTCCCAGGACCTTCGCGAGTGGATCAACAACGGGCTGATGACCTTTTTCTTCTTCGTAGTCGGGCTTGAGGTCCGCCGCGAGTTTGACCTCGGTGAGCTGCGCGAGCGCCGCCGCCTCGCCCTGCCGGTACTGGCGGCGCTGGGCGGCATGGCCGTGCCGGTCGCCATCTACCTGTCCTTCAACGGAGGCGGGGACGCGGCACATGGATGGGGCGTGGCGATGTCGACCGATACCGCCTTCGCGCTGGGGATGCTGGCCTTGGTCGGCCCGCGCTTCCCCGACCGCCTGCGCGCCTTCATGCTGACGATCATCGTCGTCGACGACGTGATCGCCCTGCTGGTGATCGCCATTGCCTACAGCGGCGACCTTGCCCTCGAACCCCTGCTGATCGCCGCCGGGGTCTTCGGCCTGATCCTCGTTGCTCGCGCCGCCGGGATTCGCCAGGGCCTCGTCTACTTCATGCTCGCCGCGATTGCCTGGGTGGCGCTGTTTGAGTCAGGCGTCGATCCGGTCGTGCTGGGTCTGGCGGTCGGCCTGATCGCCTGGGCATACCCGGCGGGCCGCGACGAGCTGGAGCGGGCGACGGACCTGTTCCGCAGCTTCCGCGAGCAGCCAACGCCGGAGCTGGCCCGCTCGGTCCGTACCGGCCTGCAAGAAGCGGTCTCGCCGAACGCCCGCCTGCTCCACCTCTATCACCCGTGGACGAGCTACGTCATCGTGCCGCTGTTCGCGCTGGCCAACGTCGGTATCGCGATCAACTGGGACTTTCTCGGGCGTGCGTATGCGTCGCCGATCACGCTCGGGATCCTCTTCGGTTACGTGCTCGGCAAGCCGGTCGGGGTGATCGGGGTCTCATCGCTCGTGACGAAGCTGAGCGGAGGACGGCTCCGCCCACCGGTCGGTTGGGCCGCCACGGCCGGGGGCGGCGCGATCGCCGGGATCGGCTTCACCGTCTCGCTGCTGATCGCGACGCTGGCCTTTGAGGGGGCCGATCTGCGTGAGGCGAAGCTCGGTGTGCTGAGCGCCGCGCTTTGCGCCTCGACGCTGGCCTGGTTGGTCTTCCGCGCCACCGCCATGCTTCCTCGTCGGGCGCGCATTCGCGCCCTGCTGGGCGGCTTGGAGACGCTCCCCGACCTGGCCGTGCCGGTTGACCCCGATCGCGATCACATTCGCGGGCCGGTCGAGGCGCCGGTGACGGTCGTCGAGTACGGGGACTCTGAGTGCCCGTACTGCGGCAGGGCCGAGTCGGTCCTGCGCGAGCTGCTCGCCGACTTCGGCGACGTCCGTTACGTCTGGCGTCACCTGCCCCTCTCCGACGTCCACCCGCACGCCCAGCTCGCCGCCGAGGCCGCAGAGGCAGCGGCCGCCCAGAGGGCGTTCTGGGAGATGCATGACCTGCTGCTCGACCACCAGGGCGACCTGACGCCCCGCGACCTGCTGACCTACGCCGAGCAGCTCGGCCTGGACCTCGATCGCTTCCGCGACGATCTCCAGCGCCATGTCCACGCGCCGCGGGTCGAGGAAGACGTCGACTCGGCCGATATCAGCGGCGTCACCGGCACGCCGACCTTCTTCGTCAACGAGAAACGGCACGACGGCGCCTACGACATCGACACGCTCTCGGCCGCGGTCCGAGCCGCTGGCGCGCGCTCCGTGCTATCCCCTTAGACATCGGCATCAACCGTGCACTAGAATTTTACTACTACTCAGGAAACAAGATGTGGAGAGACATGGACGGGGAGAATGAAGACGGATAGGCGCCTCCTGCTTGTGGCTGTTGTTGCGGCCGTCGCCGTGACGATGCTCGCCGCCGTCTCATCTGCGACGGCGGCGGTGTGGAAGCACGAAGGGACGAACATCACCAAACCTGTCAAATTCAAAGTGACCGGCGGAGAACTGTTCGAAACGGGCACCGGAGGCATGCTCTGCGAAATACACGCGACCGTGGTTACCGAAGGTGGGAGCGTGGGGGAAGTCACCTGGTTCGCGGCCACAGGATGCACGGGCTTCGGCGACCTAGCCGGCTGCTCGGTGATGGCGTCTCAGGCTATAGGCCTTCCCTGGGTCGTCGACGTCAACACCTCGACCCTGACGATCACAAAATGGCGCGTCCAGCGTGCCTTTGATGCCGGTTGTGCGGTTTCCGAACTCGACAAAACGATCTCCAAAGTCACCGCGGTGCCCGATGTCCCCGCTGCTATTTCCGAACTGGAAATAATCGGCAAAACCGGTAGCTACAGCATGATCGGCCTTTTGAGCGTCGCCGCGCCGAACGCCGGTACATACGGGATCGGCTGAGCCCAGCGCGCACGCTTCGAGGGCCGGTAGCCGCCGGTTCATCTCGAGCGTGCAATGGAATAGTTGGGCTATGGCCAGACGACCGGAAGCCGACGCCAGGGCGATACGCGCGGTCGTGCACGGGGAGGTGCAGGCGGTCGGCTATCGCGATGCCGCGCTGCGGCAGGCGCGCCGACTCGGAGTAATGGGCTGGGTGCGCAACGTGGAGGACGGCAGCGTGCTCGTCCACGCCGAGGGTCCGCAGCAGGTCGTCGACGAACTGGTGGCCTTTCTACGCGAAGGCCCGCCGGCGGCAAGGGTTGCCGATGTGGAGGTCGAGCAGGTCAAGGTTGAGGGCCACGAGCAGTTCGCGATCCGCGGCGTCAGTGCCGGGGTCTTCGTCGTCCAGGAGCACGCCGCGACCGCCCACCACTTCGACCTGCGCCTGGAGGTCGGTGGAGTGATGCGCTCGTGGGCAGTTCCCAAGGGCCCGTCGCTCGACCCCGCAGTCAGGCGCCTCGCCGTGCAGGTCGCCGACCACTCGATCTCCTACAACGACTTCGAGGGGGAGGTCGACGGCGGCCGCGTGATCGTCTGGGATCGCGGGCGCTACGAGCAGGGTGGCCGGGTCGCCTGGCCCGAGGCGCTGGATCGCGGCCACGCCGTGTTCGTCCTGTACGGTGAGAAGCTGCGTGGCGGCTTCGCCCTGCAGCGGACCCGACCCGGCAAGAAGGCGCAATGGCTGCTGATCAAGCGCCGCGACGAGCACGCGCACCCCGGTTCGGACGTGGTCGCCGAACGCCCCCACTCGGTGATCAGCGGCCGCACGCTCGACGAGCTCCGAAGCGAGTGACGCGGGCGACTAGCTGTCGAAGGCTGACCGTTTCAGTCAAGACTCGCCCGGGTAGGAGGGCGGCATCCTTTCCAAGGAGGACGAAGATGGTTGAGTTAACGGCCGATGCCTTAGCGCAGATGCGCCAAGAAGAGGAAGAGATCGAGCGCCGCTGGCTCGAGTTGGCTGCCCGCTCTTCAATCGAGGCACGGATCCATCCACCATGCTCGAAACGAGCGACCGCACGGGAGGATCGAGTCCGAGCTCCCGGCCGAAGGCCAGGGGTCTGCCTGCACCGGAGGCGAGTCGGTCGTCGGCCGGCTTGAGCGGTTGGACTCCGCCACGGTCCCAAGCGGGGGCTTTTGCCATGAGGTGCTTTTCTACGCCGATGCCGACGAGCTCTTGGCCGGCACCGTCCCGTTCGTCCAGCGGGGACTCGAGGCCGACGAGGCGATCCTCGTCGCCATGCCGGCACCGAGCCTGCGACTCCTGAAGGGGACGCTCGGCGGCGAAGCGGAGCGCGTTCGGTTCGCCGACATGGAGGAGCTGGGGCGCAACCCGGCGCGCATCATCTCCGCCTGGCGGGATTTCCTCAGCGTCGATTCCGCCGGTAGTCGCGGGGTTCGCGGAATCGGTGAACCGATCTGGGCGGGACGCTCGGCGGCGGAGCTCGACGAGTGCCAGCGTCATGAGTCTCTGCTGAACCTCGCCTTCGACGGGGATCGGGCCTGGTCGCTGATGTGTCCGTACAACACCGCCACCCTCGACGATGGTGTCCTGGGGAGCGCTGAGCACAACCACCCGGTGCTCTCGGGCGGACGTAAGAGGTCGACCGAGTACTCCTGCGACCGCGCTGGGGTGTGGGTCTTCGAGGGTGAGCTGGAGCAGCCGGTCGGCAACCCCGATGTATTCGACTTCACGCGACAGCAACTCACCGATGTCCGACGCATGGTTGCCGACCGCGCCCAGCAGGCAGACCTCGGCTCATCGCGAGCAAGCGATCTGGCCCTCGCCGCCAGTGAGGTCGCGGCGAACAGCCTTCGGCACGGTGGCGGTAAGGGGACGCTGCGCATTTGGTGTGCAGAGGACGGCGCGCTCGTTTGCGACTTTCACGACTCTGGGCGAATCGAGGATCCGCTGGTGGGTCGCGAACGCCCCCGGGTCGATTGGACGAGCCGTCGGGGCCTGTGGCTGGTCAACCAGCTCTGCGACCTCGTCCAGATCAGGTCGGATGGAGGCGGGACCCTCGTTCGCCTTCGGATGACGCCGAGGTAGTCGAAGAGCCCTCACCGTCTCGGCGACGGTGCCCCTACCTCTATTCTGGCGACGTGCGATCTGATCATGAGATTGCGGTGATCGGCGCCGGGTTCGCCGGCATCGGCACGGCGATCAAGCTCGACCAGGCTGGGATCGACGACTGGATCGTGCTCGAGGCAGGAGACGGCGTCGGTGGTACGTGGCACTGGAACACGTATCCCGGCGTAGGTGTCGACATCCCCTCGTTTAGCTACCAGTTCTCGTTCGAGCAGCGGGCCGATTGGTCACGTGTGTACGCGCCCGGTCGAGAGCTGAAGGCCTACGCCGAGCATTGCGTCGACGCCTATGGCCTGCGTCCTCGGATTCGCCTGAACACGAAGGTGGCGACGGCGGCGTTCGACGACGAGCATCACCTCTGGCGCCTGACGATCGCCGGTCAGGCCGAGGTCACCGCGCGGTTCCTGGTCGGCGCGACCGGTGTCTTCACCCAGCCGAAGCCACCCGACATCCAGGGGCTGGAGTCTTTCGAAGGGTCGGTGATGCACACCGCGCGCTGGGACCACGAGCAGGATCTGCGCGGCCGGAGGGTGGCGATCGTCGGCACGGGTGCCTCCGCCGTCCAGGTCATCCCGTCGATCGCGCCCGAAGTCGAGAAGCTGATCGTGCTGCAGCGCACCCCGATCTGGTGCCTGCCCAAGCCGGATGCACGGCTCGGATTGCGCCTCCGTCGGGTCCTCCGCCGCGTCCCGGGCGCGCAAGGCGCGGCGCGGGCCTTGAGCCAGGCCTACGTCGAGCTCAACTTCCCGCTGCCCGCGCATTTCCACGGCGTGGTTCCAGTTGCCACCGGAGCGGAACGCATCGCGCACAGGCATTTGCGCCGCCAGGTCCGCGACCCGTCGGTGCGGGAGAAGCTGACGCCGCGCTACGGACTCGGCTGCAAGCGTCCGAGCTTCTCGAACGAGTACCTGGCGACGTTCAACCGCCCCAACGTCCACCTCGAGACCACCCCGATCGAGGCGATCGCCCCGTCCGGCGTTCGTACCGTGAACGGCGGCGAGCACGATGTCGACACGCTCATCCTCGCGACCGGTTTCCAGGTGTTCGAGAAGGGGAACATGCCCGCCTTCCAGGTACACGGCAGCGACGGAGTCGACCTCGCGCAGTGGTGGGATGAGAACCGGTTCCAGGCCTATGAGGGGGTGAGCGTTCCCGGCTTCCCGAACATGTTCATGATCCTCGGGCCCTACGGCTTCAATGGCGCCAGTTACTTCACCCTGATCGAGAACCAGTCGCGCCACATCGTTCGCTGTCTGCGTCGCGCGCGCAGCACCGGCGCAACGTCGGTGGAGGTCACCCGCGAGGCGAACCAGCGCTACTTCGAGACGATGCTCGCCCGTCGTGGCCGCCAGGTGTTCTTCCGGGACAGCTGCGCGACGGCGAACAGCTACTACTTTGACTCCCACGGCGACGTGCCGTTCCGTTCGGCAACCACGCTCGAGACGGCTTGGCGCAGCGCCCGCTTCGATCTCGACGACTACCGGTTCTCGCAACTCGGTCTCGAGAGCCCGGTTGGCGCGTGACTCCGACGATCGACGAGCTGGCTGTCGCCGACGCGCCGGGCGCGTGGTCGAAGCTCGGCTTCGAGCTCGATGGCGACGTTTGCGTCGTCGGGGACGTGCGGATCCGCCTGGCGGGCTCAGACACCGGCGGAGGCTTGACCGGCTGGTCCCTGCGCGACGTCGCAGGGACCGAGCTGGACGGGCTGCCGACGACCCACTCGGACCACCCGCCGCCAGGTGAGCCGCCGGCGCATCCCAACGGCATCACGACGATCGATCACGTCGTCGCGATCACGCCGGTGCTCGAGCGGACGGTCGCGGCGCTGCAGGGTGCCGGGCTCGATCTGCGCCGCAT
>JBAREU010000416.1:0-2850 GCA_049796515.1 Solirubrobacterales bacterium | reverse complement strand
GCCCCCAGGTGAGCTTCGTCGAGGCCGACGTGGCCGACGAGGGGGCTGTCTCGGCGGCGGTGGAGCGGGCGGCGGCGATCGCGGGCGGCCTCCGTGTATCGGTGTGCTGCGCCGGGATCGGGTGGGCCGAGCGCGTGGCCCACAAGGGCGGCCCGCACAGCCTCGAGCTCTTCTCCAAGGTGATCGCGGTCAACCTGATCGGCAGCTTCAACGTGCTGCGGCTGGCGGCCGCCGCGATGAGCGAGAACGAGCCCGACGATGCGGGCGAGCGCGGCGTCTGCGTCAACACCGCCTCGATCGCGGCCTTCGACGGTCAGATCGGCCAGATCGCCTACGCGGCCTCGAAGGGAGGGATCGTCGCCATGACCTTGCCAGCGGCGCGCGACCTGGCGTCGCGCGGAGTGCGCGTCGTCACGATCGCGCCCGGACTCTTCGACACGCCGCTGCTGGCGGCTCTGCCGGAGGAGGCCCGGGAGTCGCTGGGTGCCGGGATCCCCTTCCCGTCGCGGCTCGGTCGTCCCGCCGAATACGCGCAGCTGGTCGAGCAGATCATCGCCAACCCGATGCTGAACGGCGAGACGATCCGCCTCGACGGCGCTCTGCGCATGCCGCCGAAGTAGCGTCGCACCCCGCCCGGGCGCGGCGAAGCTCAGGGCCCGACGCCGACGTCCGGGTAGGGGAAGCGGGGCGGAACCCGGGAGAGGCCCGGATCGACCCACTTGCGCATCGCCGTGTCGCAGATCGCGTAGCCCCAGTTGATCAGGCGCTCCTGGGCGATCGAGTCGAGGCGCTTGAGACGGGTCGGCGTCTCGGCGAGCTTTTTCGTCGCCGCCGAGGGGCAGGACAGGCTCGAATCCAAGTCGTAGTCCTCGATGTCGCTGCGAACCCCCCAGTAGGTACCCTCGCGGCCCTCCTCGCCGTCCGACTCGAAGGCGGCGATCGCCTGCCGCTTGCGCAGGCTCCTCACCTGGTTGTCGATCGTGAAGAGCACGCGGACGAACTGCGTCCCCCAGTCGCGCCAGCGCCAGCCCAGGGGCCCGAGGTCGCCGCCGTCGGCCTCCATGGCACCGCCGCCATCGCTTATCAGCACCGTCCTGTAGCGCTTCCAGGCGGTCTCCAGTCCGAGGTTGTCGTAGACGCCGCCGTCGGAGAGGACAGGTCGCGTCGTGTACGGCGCTTGCTGCAGCTCCTCCCCGGTCCCGGGCTCGAACTCGTCCTCGGAGAAGCTGAGCCGGGCGGGCGAGAGGAATGGGGGGAACGCCGACGACGCGCCCACCGCGACCGCGAGAGGAATGCGGGGCTCGGCGATCTTGCCCACCTTGTAATCCCAGGCATAGGGGCGTGAGAAGCGCCAGAGGACGCCGGATTGGAGGTTGGTCGCGTTGATCACGAAGCGCGGCCCCTCGTCGTCCCGCGGCAGGTCCTGGAGGGTCGAGTCGCCGAACAGGTGCCGCCGGTAGGCGTTGACGACACGCCGGTTGATCGAGCCGGGCGTGAACAGGCCGATGCCGATCGCGCGCGAATCGATCGTCTTCCCGGCCAGACTCCTCACTGGGGCGACGACCTCGGCGTCAAAATTGGTCGCCACCTTGTCGTTGAATTCGAGTCGACCCCAGTTCCTGCCGAGCGCGGCCGCGACGATGGAGCCACCTGAGACGCTGGAGATCCGGGCGATCCGCGGCAGATACCCCCACTCGTTCAACCGCCAGAGCGACCCCAGGTGAAAGAGCATCGCCCTGTAACCGCCTCCCGATAGGCAGAGGGCGATCCCCTGCTCCGGCCCAGCCCGCTCCTCATCTCCTGGGATATGCCTGACTGGGGAAAGTGGTTCGAATTGCATTTCGGCGGCCTGATTGTGCAGGGAATCCGAGTCTATCCCGGAACTCAGGACGTGTCGCTTGCCTCCGGGTCGCGCCAGACCTCCTTCCGCCATGGCGGGCTCACGGCGAAGCGGTGGCGATCGCCCTCCCCCTCGGCAATCGACTCCAGCGGAACCAGATGGACGCGTCGACCCGGCATGACTCGGTCGATGCGGAGGAAGCCGTTCGTGTTGCCGGCGTGGCTGCCGCCGGAGACGATCAGCAGCCGGGTCTCTGGGCCCCAGCCATTGCGCGGCCGCGCGCCGATCGCCTCCGCCGCGTCCCGAAGGGGAAGGAGGCCGGCGTCCGAACCGGCGTTGACCACGCTCTGGACGTGGTTATAGCCGTGATGGGAGGAAGCCCGCTCGTCGATGCGGCCATCCGACCGGATGCGAATCTGAACGCTCTCCCAATCGTCTCGGTGGTAACCGGCCGCCCCGACGACCGGAACCCCGCGCAGGGTGGCCGAATCCGCGTAGTACATCCAAAACTGGATGTAGAGGCTGTCGGCGCGCGCACCGGAGCAGTCGAAAGCTCCAGGATCGGCGTCGCGACAGTCGACGACATGGACAAACGCGGTCACCGGCAGGCCGGAGTCTGTCTCGTGAATAAGCCCGCGAGCCGTCCCATCGCCGCAAGCGACGGCACGGCAGCGCCGGAAGTCGACGGGCAGTGCTCGCGAACCCCGCTCGAAGAGGATCGTCGGCATGTGCCGCCGCACCAGCTTGCCGACCGCGGTCCCATAAGCAGCGATCAGCGTCGGTTCGTCCCCACACCGATCGGCCATCGCGACCGCACAGAGCATCCGCGAAGCCACCGCCCGCGCCAGGTCCCCACCCGGAACCCGCACCCCAGCCGCCACCATGGCGAGGAGCGCGAGCGAGACCACCGCAACAAGCCCAACCCACTCCACAGTCCCCTGTCCCCGCTCGTCGCGTACAGCACCTCCACCCCCACCGGACGTGCCGTCGCTGGGGTGCCCATATGGACC
>JBAREU010000415.1:0-2861 GCA_049796515.1 Solirubrobacterales bacterium | reverse complement strand
CCCTCGATCTGCTTGCCATCGGCTCCGCTGCTGGCCGCAGCCCGGCCGCCGGCTTGGCCGAGATCGCTCGGGCCGGGAGCGGCCCGCTCGCCGAGGAGCTGCGCGTTGTCGCCGCCGACCTCGAGTGCGGTCGCCCTCTGGCAGAGGCCCTCGCGATGCTCCGCGAGCGCGTTCCTGGCAGCGAGGTCGCAACCCTCTGTGCCTCGATCGAGCGCTCGCGCCGCCTCGGCTCCCCGCTTGCCGACCAACTCCGCCGCCAGGCTGCAAGCTTGCGCCGCGACCAGCGTCGCGCCGTGGAGGAGCACGCCGCCCGAGCCGCCCCGAAGATCCAGCTCGTGGTCGCCCTGGTCCTCGTTCCCTCGGTCCTGCTGATGATCGCCGCCGCGCTGATCGCCAACGCCGACATCCTGCTCGGCGGTTTCTGATGCGTCTGGCGACTTATGCGCCTATAGGACGCATAAGTCGCCAGCTACTCCAGGGACTCTTCGCGCAGGCGCGTCGCCACCGCCGCGGAGGCGGCGCGAACGGTGTCGAGCTCGGCGGCGGTCTCCTTGTGGCCGCTGACGTAGCAGCAGAGGGTGCCGTCGACCAGCTCGAAGGCGAACTTCTCGGGGGCCGAGTCCGATAGCCAGACGATGAAGGTGGGCGAGAAGAGCTGTCGCAACCGGTTCGGGTCCTGTGCCTTGCCGGCGAAGATCTCGTAGCGCTCGTCGAGTGCCTCACTCTCCAGCTCGACCCGCTCTTTCGAGTGGCGGAAGACATCCTCAAGCTTCTCCAAGGCACGCAGCCCGAACTTGCGCTGGCAGTAGAGCTCGGGGACGAAGCCGGCGCACTCGGGCAGTTCGGCGAGGCCGACGGTGTAGCGGTAGTAGTTGGTCTGCCGGTTTCCCTTGCCGTCGGTCGTCTCCTCCTCGTAGGTGTAAAGGGCGAGGGTTCCGTTGACGTCCTCCCCGAGGGAACCTTCCAGCGCCCGCTCGGTGTAGCGGTCGTCGCCTTTGCGCAGCAGCGGCGTCGCTTCCGGCAAGCGGCCCTTGCCGTAGACGGCCATCTCGCGCTGCTGGCCGTAGACGTTGAAGAAGGCGTCCTCCGAATGGGAGTCGGCGATCGCAAAGACGACGAGCAGGCCGAGCAAAAGCGCGCCGACGGCTACAGCGGCACCGATCGCAGGCCCAAGGAAGATCGCGGCGGCAACGCCGGCCACGACCACCTCGATCCCGAGCAAGGCCCGGGTCAGTGTCTTGCCCAGCAGCAGCTTGAAGTAGAAGCCGCGCAGGTCGTCGGCGTCGTCGGGCAGCCCGTTAGTTGCCTCTACAGGAGCGCTCATCGCGCGCACCCTAGCCATCCCTGTCGCTGCAATCGAAGTTGCGATTGGGGCATCTGTTTGAGGTTGTGTTGCAAAGTGGGGGGAAGTGGGATACTGTGGTCCACGAGTTGAAGCCCAGGACCGGGGTGGTGAGGCTCCTCCCACCTCATCACTCCGGTCCTAACTCTTTCCAGGCCGCAGAAAGGAACCCACGGGGATGGCATTTCGGGGTCTTTACGAGCACAGTCTCGACTCCAAGGATCGCCTCACGGTTCCCTCTCGCTTCCGGGCCGCGCTCTCCGACGGGATCGTTCTGTCGAAAGGCTTCGATCCCTGCGTTTGGGTGCACACGACCGGCGAGTTCGAGCAGCTCTCCGAGCGCTTCCTCTCGCCGCACAGCCCCTTCGGCAAGGACGCCCGCAGCCTGCGCCGCCGCTTCCACGGCGGCTCCTTCGACGAGAAGCTCGACTCGGCCGGTCGTATCCGCGTGCCCAAGCCGCTGATCGAGCACGCGGGCCTCGCCGGCCCCTGCGTCGTGATCGGCGCCGGCGAGTACCTCGAGATCTGGAATGCCGACGCTTGGGCCAGGCAGGAGGAGGAGCTCGACGCCTCCGCGCCCGAGATCGCCGAGGGCCTGGCCGGCGCGGAAGCCCCTGCATGATCATGAGCCTTCATGCCAGCCAAATCGCTTACAGCCCGCCGACGGGCCGAAATGTCCACTCAGAGGGGACAAATCGGCCCGTCGCCCTCGCCGCTATGAGCCACGAGCCGGTTCTCGTCACCGAGCTGACCGACCTACTTGCCCCCGAGCCGGGACAGGTCGCCGTCGACTGCACCTTCGGCGGTGGCGGACACGCCCGGCGGATCGCCGCGGCGATCGGGCCCGAGGGAATGTTGATCGGCATCGACCGCGACCCCGCCGCCGAAGCCCGTTTTGAGCGCTTTGCCGCCGACGCTTCCTGCCGGACCCGTTTCGTCGGCAGCGACTACTCGGCAGGGCTTCGCACCCTGCGTGGCGAAGGCATCCGCCCAGACATGGTGTTCATGGACCTTGGGATGTCCTCGATGCAGGTCGACGCCAGAGAGCGGGGCTTCTCTTATTCCTACGACGCGCCGCTCGACATGCGGATGGACACCCGTCAGGAGTTCAGCGCCGCCGACCTGGTCAATGAGTGGCCCGAGTCGCGCATCGCCCAGGCGCTGCGCCGCTTCGGCGAGGAGCGCTACGCGGGCGGGATCGCGCGGGAGATCGTCCGGCGGCGCCCACTGCAGACGACCTCCGATCTGGTCGACGCTGTCAAGGCCGGGATGCCGGCCTCCGCCCGTTTCGGCGGTGGCCACCCGGCCAAGCGGACCTTCCAGGCGATCCGCATCGTCGTCAATGGCGAGCTCGACTCGCTTGACGACGCGCTGCCGACCGCCTGGTCGATGCTGCCTCTGGGCGGGCGCCTCGCCGCGATCTCCTTCCACTCGCTCGAGGACAGGCGGGTCAAGCAGTTCCTCGCCGACCGCGCCCGCGGTTGCGTCTGCCCGCCGGAGCTGCCCGTCTGCACGTGTG